>DATHCX010000014.1:0-42332 GCA_035319325.1 Desulfomonilaceae bacterium | reverse complement strand
ACCGGTGACCTGATCGGGCCTCCCGTCGAATCTGAAGGTTTCGATGCTCCGGTATTTGGCACTAAGCTGAGCATAAAAGCGTCCCACCATGAGACCAGGCGTTCCGGGCATAGGCGGCATAGCCGGAGACACGAATTCTTGAGCGCAAACCGCTGTAGCCATGATGAGCGTGGCGGTGATTGTGAAGAGACAGATGGTTATGGATATAGGTGCTCCGCGTTTCATGTCTACCCTCACCTGTTTTCTCAGGATTATCGCTTATTCACTCGGCATTATTGATTTTTTATATATATCTTCATGCCTTGGACGGTTATATCATAATTTGTGGTTTATTGTCAAATGATAAATGGATGTTATCTCAAATATCTAGAAATTAGTTTAATACAATGAAAGTGCGCAGCTCTGTAGCCAGCTATTAAGAACTTGGGTATAACGGCTGCCAACAAGATTGTCCGTGTGGATGGGCGCCGACCTCAGAGGCGTCCACACGTACAGGGATTCTCAAAAGTAGTGTCGGTTTTGATTGAGCGAAAGGATTCGAAGAGTGTCATTGGGAGGAATGAAACGACGAAGCAATCTAGATACTTAAGGGCGGAGATTGCTTCGCTGCGCCCGCAACGACCGCCTTGCCCCGACCGTAACTGAATGGATACCACTCTTCGCGAATTCGTGGAAACAATACGGGCAAGCTGTGCTTTCCCGTCTCCGGCGATTCACGGGCGGTCGGGAAGTGCGGTTTCGGGTTACTGAATCTTGAAACCTCCGGGTGTTTTCATGTAGTGGATGCCGTATCTTTCCTGTATTTCCTTGTCCAGGGACGGCGCGTGTTCGATATCCAGAGGCAACTGGAGGTTGTCGCTCAATTCCAGGAGCACTTTTTTTGTGCCCTTCTCCCCGCGTGACATAATAGTGTTATACAGGTGTTCGATATTCAGGACTTCCTCACCGCCGATCTTTTCCACTCTTTTCAAATAGGAAGACGCATCCACGAGGCCGTATTCCGGAAAGATTTCGCTGATGATGACGATTTTTTCGTAAGGCTTTTTTGGTTGTTCGTCCAGATATTTTGCCCGAAATGCTTCTCCCGATTTACCCAGGTTGTCGATGCAATTCAAGGTAAGCTCGACAAATCCGATGCCGCTGTAAATAAAATAATTGGCGCCGGTAAAAACTTTCGGGACCAATTTGGGGACGCCGGGGGTCACCTTTCCTGTGAGCGTGACGGGTTTGCCTTCGCGCATGACGCTTATGGTAAGGGGATCGCCCACTTTCTTACGATTCAGGATTTCGCTGAAAAAGACGTTCTGGCCGATGAGTTCGAAATTGATCTCGCCGAAGTTGTCGATTTCATGCCCGTCTATGGTTGTCAGGATATCTTTTTCACGTATGCCGAATGTAGCCGGTCCGCCGCTGGGAACGATATAATCCACCAAAATCCCTCCCTGTTCAGGTTTCAGACGGTAATAATCCTTCAGTCGAGGGAACATGTATTGTACAGCCGCGTGCCATCGGGGAATCGCGCTCTGATCGTTCAGCAGGGGAATCAGGTGTTTCACCAGATTGATGGGGATAAAATAGTTGATACGATCCGTTGTCTTCATTCCCTGGAAAGAGATGCCAACCACCTTACCGTCTTTGAGGACGGGCCCTCCCGAGTTTCCCCGGTTTTGCTGCAACGAGGCCTGTATCATCAACCAGTTATCCTGAGAATACGCATAGGTACTGACCTCTATGCGGCTGATCTCGCCCATTTCGGACTTGCTTATTCTTTCTCCTCCCAGAGGGTATCCCCATCCAAGAACCTTGTCTCCGACACGAAGGGGATCGCTGTCACCCAATTCGAATGGCACCACTTTGCCGTTTCGCCTCTCGTATGCAGCGAGATCGTCGGGTTCCAATTCCAGGACGGCAAAATCGGCCGTATCGCAGATTCCCACCGTTCGCGCGGTGTACCGCATTTTTTCTCGACCGTTGGAAACCTGGATGCTTTGCGCCATGGACACCACATGGGCGTTGGTCAAGATGAGACCCTGGCGTCCGGGAAAGCTTTTCTCATCCTTAAAGAAGAAGCCGCTGCCCCTGCTCGTGGAGAAATCCGGGGCCTTCCACGGTTTGTGGTAATACCCGGCGTTTTTGGTAGCCATGATGCGAAGGACCTGGGTCTCAACACTTGGAACGGATGTTTGTGCGTAAGAGGGCATGCTTGCGGAAAACAGCACGCACATGGTTACCAGATAAGCGGCACCTTTGATCATACCGTGACTCCTGCGGAGGTTAGCAAACGTCTCCAACGATCCCGGGCGGATACGAACCGGCACCCTGTCTGTCGTTCCCGGACAGGGGAACAGGGCAGCCCCCTCGTTCGGACCGAACTGAGCTCGTCGTGGGACCGCGTCGGCTTTGCCCACACGGTCGGAATCGCGGGCCGGGATTCGGCAAAAAATATAAACCAGCCAATTAATTAATGGAAGATCATCGAGGTAAAGCTGACAAAAGAGTTCTTTTCATCCACGTGGGCGTAATCCAGTCCGAGAAGGTGCCCTTCAGAAGCATCCATACAGTGAAGCATTGCCGTAATCGGAGAAAAACCGCAAATACGGCTGGCATCATCGTCCCGGGCTACGAGTCCGATAAACTCGTCCACTTCCAACCGTTCAAGCGATGACAGGAGTCGCTCGTCTCTTTCCAGCGCGCTCTTCACGGTGCCTTCGTGGGGGACGAAGGAATCGCCGTATCGCGGCCCGATATGATCGAGGTCGGCACTGGCTATGAAGCAAACCGTTTTGCCTGCTCTGCGAGAGACTTCTCTTACTGCACCGCAGAAATCGTCGAACATCTGCCGCTGGGCGCGGAATTGCTCCCGGCCGTCTAAATATCTGTGCGATAGGGCGCAGAGGATAGGAACAATAGAGTACCCGTGTCGCTCGCCCAGGAGGTACTGGAGAAAAACGGTCTGAAATTCTATGACATGTTCGTTCGCGTGGAGAATTTCTTCGGACGCGCAATCCTTTCCGAGTTCCCGGGAGAGATCCGCGACAAATTCACGATCTGTGGGAACGATGCCCAGTGGTGTTTCGAAGTCCAGATTCGTTGCGGTAAATATACCTTCCACTCCGGCGTGGCCCGTGCCGAATATCACGTACACGTCCGAAGGCCGTCCGGAAGCGAGCGCGTGATAGCCGACCGCAAAACAGCGTCCTCCGGCCTTGATGTCAATGTGCGGGGCAATGAGTCCCACAGGGCGCCGACGATCCGAAAAGAAATCCGGCATTCCGGGTCCTGCGGGACCGGAGAAGAGGTCTTGCATCTCTTGCTTCAGGGAATCGGCATCGTTGCTGTAGCTCCTTCCCCCGTGGGCCTGCGGTCTAAAAGGCAGCCGCCTGTATTCCTGCACTTTGTTCTCGAATGCTTGTCGGAAACGCTGGCCATCCAGGAGGTACACCTCATCCAGTTTTTCAATGACAGCTCTGAGTTCATCCATAAAGACTATTCGACCGGCTCTACGGGTCAATTCCGCTTGAATGTCGAGCAGGGAGTGCCTGCCGTCCAACAACGACAATACCGGCAGAGCTTCTCTCGGGAAGCAGAGCATGTTCGTACTGATCCCCAAAGGATCCTTCAATCCCATTGCCTGCACGCCCCTGACCACAACGGGTATTGGTTCCACGTTGCGGAGTTTGGGCATGTTTACGGCATCCGGATGTGTTTCCAATCTTTCCTCGGCTGTGGAATCTCCGCTGAATTTAGACGGATGGCGCCGGAGTTGCGAATGCAGGTGACAACAATTACCCTTCTATAAACGGTCTCAGCCGTTTGCTCCTGGACGGATGCCTGAGTTTTTTGAGCGCCTTTGCCTCGATCTGCCGAATTCGTTCTCGCGTAACGTCAAAGTCCTGGCCGACTTCTTCCAGGGTGTGGTCCGCTCTTTCCCCGATGCCGAATCGCATCCTGAGAACTTTTTCTTCTCTGGGTGTGAGAGTAGCCAATACTTTCCGGGTCTGCTCCGTCAGGCTCATTCCCACCACCGCATCTGAGGGGGACAGGATTTTCTTGTCTTCGATGAAGTCGCCCAGGTGCGAATCCTCTTCTTCTCCAATGGGGGTTTCCAGAGAAATGGGTTCCTTTGCTATTTTGAGAACCTTCCGGACTTTTTCCAGGGGGAATTCCATCTTTTCAGCGATTTCTTCCGGTGTGGGTTCGCGGCCGTATTCTTGAACCAAATACCTCGATGTCCGAATGAGCTTGTTGATGGTTTCTATCATGTGGACAGGAATGCGGATGGTCCGGGCCTGATCTGCAATGGCCCTGGTTATTGCCTGTCGAATCCACCATGTTGCATACGTGCTGAATTTGTAGCCCCGCTGGTACTCGAATTTGTCGACCGCCTTCATCAGGCCTATATTTCCCTCTTGAATCAGGTCAAGAAACTGAAGTCCGCGATTCGTATATTTTTTTGCGATGCTGACAACCAATCTTAAGTTTGCCTGTACCAGCTCGCTCTTTGCCCTGCGTGCGAGGTATTCCCCTTCTTGACAGCGGGCCAAAGCCGCTTTCAAGTTGGCTTCGTCCATTCCCGCTTCGGCACTGAGTTTCTGAATTTTCCTGAAACTGTTTTCCAGTTTCTTATCCAGATCGAGAATCTTCTGAGCAGAAAGGTGAGTATGTTTTTTCAGCGGCTTTCTTTCCTCGATCATCTTCTTGAAAACCGCGAGCTGTTCCCACGCCCTTTCCGCGGGAATCTTCAACTCGTATTCCACGGCACTCAATTCGTCCTGCGCTGTTTCCAGCTTACGAACCAAGAATTTGAGCTTGCCTGCTATATGCTCGATCATATTGCTGTTCAGGTTGATGTTTCTCAGGCAGGTGACCACCCGTTCCCTCAATGTGGTCAACTCCTCGTCCATCTCGCCCGCTAGCTGTTCTTTTGCCTCCTCAAGAGCTACATCACGCTTGTTTTCCAGCGAATGATACTTGGCATCATATTCTTTCATCTCTTCAATGAGCTTGAGAACTCGTTCCACATGGGTCGAGTCGTCACCATCGGGCATCTCTTCCTCTTCAAAGCCTCGTATAACTTCTTTCAGCCGGATGGTGCCCTTCTGGAGTTTGTCACCGAGAGCCAGCACTTCTTTGATTGTTACCGGGCACCCGATAATGACACTGAATACTTGCTGTTCACCCTGTTCTATCCTCTTGGCAATCTCCACTTCGCCTTCTCGGGTGAGCAGAGATACGCAGCCCATTTCGTGAAGATACATTTTCACTGGATCATTGCCGCGAACAACTGCTTCAGGATCCGCCTGAATCTCTTCCTCTTCTTCGTCTTCAGCTTTGTCTTCTTCCAGCTTTCTCGCTTTCTTCTCGGAGATGGGGATTTTCTTTTCGGAGGCGACAAGCTCAACATCGAAATCGGCCATCATTTTCATCAGAAGCTCGTCTATTTGAGCCTCTCCGACAACATGAGACGGCATGTGCTCGTTTATCTCGTCATACGTCAGATATTTCTTGGTCCGCGCCAAATCGAAGAGCTCTTTGAATTCTGTTTTGGTGATCTTCGTGTCGACCATAAAAGGACTACTCCTTCTGTACGTGATAAAATCCTTGCATATCCTTCAGAGCCGCGCATCCTTTCTGAAAGCCGGTCGGAAGACAATTCAACGTTGTTCATCTCACAATGTGCGTCGGGTACTAATTACAACTGTATAAATGAGACGGATTCTCCGTGACAGGCTTTGCATCGCTTCCGTTCACGCGTGTAAGCGCCGGCCAATAACGAACAATTCCTCGGCCAGACGATTATATTCTTCGTCACCGGGAAGGCAGCGCTGCATTCTCTCCTGTATCTCCATCTTCCGCTTCTGGAGCTTTCTTAGACGAATACAGTCGAGTGATTGGTCCACGGCCTTTCGGCCGTCCACTTCGGGTCTGAGATCGTTTTCCTCCGGTCGGGGTTGCAGCCACGCGGCCACAATCGAAGCCAGCTTGTCGTCTTCCAGAGACCGGGAAAATGCCGCAGCATCAAAAAAACCGGTTTCTTCCCTGAACGAGACCATGCGCTCTGCCAGTTCTTTCAGCACAGGGTCGTCAAATTCCTTGAGCACCCCGCTCTCCAGTACTCTATCCATGAAACCTTCCTGGAGCAGAATCCCCCTCACCACGTTCCGTTCATCTGCAGGGAAATCAAATAAACTTCTCCGCGCTTGGCCTTGACTGTCGTGTCGCCGGTTTGAAAAACCCGACCTGAATAGTCTCCTTAGGCGATCTTCCTTGATTCGTATCCTGGAAGAAAACCTCTCTATAAGATAATCCCGCTCTTTTGAATCCGCAAACTCCCGTAGAACGGGCATACACTCTTCCAGGGCGAGATTTCTTCCATGAAGAGTGTTCAAATCGTATTGAACAGCAATGCTGTCAAGAAGAAAATCAATCATGAAAACAGCATTGTCAAGGAGGCCGCGAAATCCGCTGATCCCGATTCTGTTCACCGCCTCGTCCGGATCCTTATCCTCTTTCAAAATCAGACAACGGGCCTCGATACCTTCTGCCAAGAACAGCGGAATGGACCTTTTCACAGCTGCCAGACCTGCAGCGTCGCCGTCAAACACCGTGGTGATTTCCATGCAAAAGCGTTTGAGGAGACGAATCTGTTCCGAGCCCAACGCTGTGCCAAGAGGCGCCACTGCGTTTCCGAATCCTCGAATTCGAAGAGAAATTTGATCGAAGTAGCCTTCCACCAGGATTACTCGTCCCTCTTTCCGGATAGCATCCCTGGCCGAATCCAGGCCGTACAGCACGTTTTTTTTCCGAAACACGGCCGATTCCGGGGAATTCAAATATTTCGGTTCGCCCTCACCGAATATTCGGCCCCCGAATGCGACTATATTTCCGTTCAGGTCGTGAATCGGTATCATCAGCCGCGATCGAAAATATGCGTAGTGTCCGCCGCTTGCTCGGGGCCTTATCAAGCCCGCTGAAATCGCGTCTTTTGCATCAATACCGCGAGACCGCAGATGCGAAACGATGCCGTCCCAGGATTCAGGAGCAAAACCCAGCCCCACGGTTTCGGACCAGTCGGCCGGTATGCCGCGGTTGATCACATATTCCCTGACAGCAGTGCTGGAACTCAGGTTTGCGGTAAAATAGTCCTGAGCGGCCTCCAATGCCTTCAATAGCCTGGATCTCTCATCCCTGGAGGCTTTCTCGGCCTTTTCCAAATGGAAAGGGACTCCGTATCGTCTGGCCAGTAACTGGACTGCTTCCATAAAGGGGACATTTTCCATTTTCATAATGAAATTAAATACGCTACCGCCCTCCGCGCAGCCGAAACAATGGAAAATGCCCTTTTGAGGCGAGACATAAAATGACGGGTCCTTGTCTCCATGGAACGGACACAGCCCGCGGAAGTCTTTGCCGGCCTTCTTCAGGTCAACATACCCGGAAATGACCTGTACGATGTCCGCAGCCGCGCTCACTTCGGCTATTTTTGACTCGGGAATACGCAAGGAGACCGTGATCCTCTTTCGCTGGGTTCTTGCACGATCTGCAACTCCAGATCGTGGATTGATTTATTCGGAGACAAGCTCCACTTCAGTCACCCCTTCTCCGCCGAATCTTGCCTCTGCCGCGTGAAAATCCTTGACCAGGGAATGGCCGGTAAGGTATTCCCAGACTGCTCTCTTAAGACGCCCGGTCCCCTTTCCGTGAATTACGGTCAATGAAGGCAACCCTGCCAGAAGTGCTTCATCAAGAGCTTTTTCGACGACAGGAAGCGCATCTTCAACCCGAAAACCGATCACATTGACTTCCCATCGAGGGTTGGCAGAGGGTATATCTACCCCAACCTGCCCCATTTTTGAAGCACTTTTTTTTGCCGGCGTCGGATTGAGGACCACCAGGTCATCTGAATCGGCTATCACAGTCAAGCTGCCCATGGCAACTTCGACTCGGCCCCTGTCTAAAACGTGTTTGACGGTGCCTTCCTTTCCCAGCACGGTGAGCCTTACGCGAGAGCCGACTTCAGGCACGTGAATTTTCTTTGCCAGAGGTGTTCCCAGAGTACGTACGATACTCTCTTTCACCTGGGCCAGGACTGCCTGCGGCTGGGATCCGGTTTTCACCTTGCCGCTCTTCAGCGATTGCTGAAGGTCGTGAATCTCCTTCTCGGCACGCTTCATCAGTTCATGGGCTTCTTGCCGAAATTCCTCCACAGCGGTCTCTTTTCTTAAGCGAGCTTCCTCAACCTGTTCATCCAGAATACGTCGTTTGTCTTCAAGATCGGCCTGGAGACGCTCCATGTCGGCGAGTTTTTCGCGTAGGCCGGTAATGAGTCGGGAACCGCCTCCGGCAGCTTTGTCCACGTAGGAGCGCGCCCTGTCCATGACCCGGGCCGGCAAACCGATGCGTTCGGCGGTTGCTATGGCGTGAGACTCCCCGGGCAGATCGTACAGGAGATGAAAGGTCGGCTTCAACGTGTGAGGGTGAAATTCCACGCTAACATTTTTCACTCCGGGTTTGGACAGAGCATATGCCTTGAGATGCGTGAGGTGGGTCGTCACCACGGTTCGGACGTTCTGTTCCATGAGGGTGTCCACAATGGCCATTGCCAAGGCCGACCCTTCATCCGGGTCCGTGGCTCCTCCAAGCTCGTCCAACAGGACCAGATCCCCGGGACCCGCGTTCTCCAGAATGGTCTTCATCCGAAGCATGTGCCCCGAAAAGGAAGAGACGCGGCCTTTAATATCCTGTTCCTCCCCTATATCGGCCATGATTCGACCGAACGGCCGTATCTCCGTCCCTTCACGAGCGGGCAGAAGGATCCCGCAGCGGGTCATGAGCGGAAACAGGCCGGCTATTTTCAGCGCAACGGTCTTACCCCCCATATTGGCTCCGCTGATAATTGTCGCGGTAGTGGAAGGCGACTGCACTACGTCCATGGGCACCACTTCCGTCTGTGGCAGAAGAGGATGGCGGGCTCCCAGAATTTTGAATCCCTCCTCCACGAGAACGGGTGCCACTGCCTTGGTTTCTGCAGCATATAGCGCACGCGCTTGAAAAGCGTCCAGACGTGCCAGCGCTTCGTAGGTCAGAGCCAATTCGCTTGCGACCAGACGGATTTCCTGTGTCAGCTGAACGAAAATTCTTCTGATCTCCTCCCGTTCCTCGTCCATCATTGACGCGATCTGATTATTGAGTTCGACTACGTGAAAAGGCTCAACATAGACCGAAGCGCCACTGCGGGAATGATCATGGACGATGCCGTCCAGAAGCCCTTTGAATTCAGGTCTCAACAGGATGACGTACCGATCGTTTCGCAGCGTGACATAGTCTTCCTGGACAATACGGGAGAGATCGCGATCTTCGATAATTCGCTCCAGCCTTTTTCGGATATTCTCTCGAACCGATCTGGTTCGCTGATGAATTTCCATCAGCCTGGAGCTTGCAGTCGAGCGAACGACACCGTGTTCGTCCAGCACGCTGTTGATACGGGAATTTACGTTGTGCAGAGGAATAATTGTTTCGGCCTGCTGAATCAGCACCTCGAAACGGTCTTCCAGGTGGCTCAGGCGGTCTTTCACCGTGCCTGCCGCGGTCAAGGTATCCGCCACCGCAAGAATTTCTTCGGGATCCAAGACTGCAGAAGGATTGCGCAGCTTTTCCAGGACCCCTTCCATGGGCACCAACCCACTCAAGCCCACGGTTCCACCCGTGCCAACCATCTCCTTGAATTCCGTCACGAGCCGCAGCCAATGCCGGACCAGTTCCAGATCGTCATCAGGTTGGAGAGCCAACACTGCCTCTCTTCCCGGGGTGGAAAGAGCGTGGGCTGCCACTTCCTCCAGCACTGCGGGAAGCTCCAGCAAGTCGGTGCTTTCAACGATTACGTCAATCAGTGTTTCGTGCATGATTCCGCAATGATATTCGTTTCCCGGCGCAATGCACCGCCAGGTACCGCTTGAAGTGTTCCCGGACAGTATCTTGGGAGATTTCCATTTCCGGGTGACGCACTTCAGGCCGTCGCACTGTGCCCGAAGTGTGTCCCCATCACTATCAACCTGCTTGTGCTGGTGGTGGACTGAAAATCAGAGGCGTACCGGAATTCCCTCCAATTGGAGATATTTCTTGAGTTCATGGATTGGAATTTCCCGATAGTGAAATATCGATGCCGCCAGGACAGCGTCGGCATTCGCCTGGAGAATCGCGTCCTTCAAATGTTCGGCCTTCCCGGCCCCACCAGACGCTATCACAGGAATCCCGACAATGTCGGCGACGGCACGCGTCATGGGAATATCATACCCGTCTTTCGTTCCATCGGCGTCCATGCTCGTGAGGAGGATTTCACCCGCGCCCAGTTCTTCGGCTTTCCTCACCCATTGTAAACAGTCGATGCCGGTCAATGTCCGGCCTCCGTGTATGGAAATCTCGTATCCGGAGGCCGTCCGTCCCGTTTTCTTGCCGTCAACGGCAACGACGATGCACTGACTGCCGAACATGAGAGACGATTCGCGGATTATGTCCGGATTCTGGACGGCCGCGGTATTTAAGGAAACCTTATCCGCACCGGCATTCAATAGCTCTCTGATATCGGATGTGGACCTGATTCCACCTCCGACGGTCAGAGGCATGAACACCTGTTCCGCTGTGCGGGCCACCACGTCCAGAATGATTTTCCTCTTCTGGTGGGAGGCCGTAATATCAAGAAAGACAAGTTCGTCAGCGCCTTCTCCGTCGTAATACCGCGCGTTTTCCACCGGGTCTCCGGCATCGCGCAAATTGACGAAATTAACCCCTTTGACAACTCTGCCGTCCTTCACGTCGAGACACGGAATGATTCGTTTTGCCAACATTATTGTTCCGCCAGTTCAATAGCTGTTCTCAGGTCCACTGTGCCCTCGTACAGAGCCCTCCCAATTATAATGCCCACTACGCCGTCCTTTTCAAGTGCCAGAGCCGCCTCCACGTCAGCCATGCACGAAATTCCCCCGGACAGGATCACGGGGGCAGATACGCTCGCAGCAAATTCACGCGTCGCTTCCAGATTGGGTCCCCGCATCATGCCATCCCTGTCTATGTCCGTATAGATGAATGACGCAGGGGACAGGGAATCGTAACGCGCAGCCAAGTCGGTCGCTTTCAAAAGGCTCGACTCAGTCCATCCTTGGACCGCCACAATACCGCCGCGGGCGTCCACGCCTATGGCTATTTTCCCGGGGAAACTTTTAAGATATCCTGACACCCTGTCCGGATCCGCGGCTGCTATTGTTCCGAGGATCACGGTGTCTATCCCGGAATCGAGGTACATGCGCATGGTTTCTTCATCGCGAATGCCTCCTCCGAGCTGCACCGGAATTCGGACTTTTTTGAGGATTGCCCGAATGGATTCGAGATTCGCAGGACTGCCACCCACAGAACCTTCCAAATCCACGACATGGATTCGCGACGCGCCGCAATCCTCCCACATGAGCGCCTGAGCGGCAGGATCCTGATTGAAGACCGTGGACAAATCCATGTTGCCCTGCCGGAGGCGCACACATTTTCCTTGTTTCAGGTCGATGGCGGGTATGATGATCATGACGGCAATCTTACCATATAATAATAAAAAAGCCCCCAACAGGGGGCTTTTCCTTCGAGATCAGGTATCCCTTATTCAACAGGGAGATAGTACACAAAGGGGGGCCAAGGAACAATGAACTTCCACATAGGCACCGCCACGGGAATCGGGGGCGGACCAGCAGCACACCCTACCGGGCCACAGACCGGCGCGGGGGGCTGTGGGTACTGCAGTTTCACTTCAATTGCAGTTGTCAGCTTCTTTGGCTTCATGGGTGCAACCTTTGCGGGTGGGGGACAATTCGGTCCCACACATGCAGGGGCAGCGGCCGGCATCACCATCGGCTGGGGAGCCGGAATTGCACCCGTGAACGACTCGGCCCATACCATGCCCGCCGCAGCCACGACGACCAGTATGACTCCGAGAATTCCTAGCTTTTTAACCATACCCTCATCCTCCTTTCGACAACTCATTATATCTGAGGAACTCTATTTCTATAGCCTTATTGGCAAATCTACTTTTTCACCTTGGTCGGCATGGGGGGAGGCGGCGCCATGGGGATGGGACCGCAAACCGGTTTTTGTTTCACGTAGTTAGCCTTCACATACACGCAACGAGGCACCTTGTGCGACTGGCAGCAAGGATCCATGAAGGTGTCGAAGTACTCGTTCTTGACTTCCACTGCCGGCACCAGCCACTCATAGCGGCCGATTGCAATGGGATTCGGATAGCACTGGGGATTGCCGTAAAAGGCAAGGGGGGTTCTCGGCCACGCAACACCCGCCAGAT
Organism: Desulfomonilaceae bacterium; assembly: GCA_035319325.1. Taxonomy (GTDB): domain Bacteria; phylum Desulfobacterota; class Desulfomonilia; order Desulfomonilales; family Desulfomonilaceae; genus DATHCX01. The sequence goes on along the minus strand of DATHCX010000014.1, from coordinate 29,995 downwards.
AAGGAGCAACTACCCTTACCTTACGCAGCTGCGCAGGAATGGGGACGATCTCCTCCTTCACTGAGGAATAGCTCGTGGAAGCCGGGCCGCACACAGGGGGAAGACCCGGAGGAGGCGGCATAAAGCCCTGCGCCCCACCACCAGGACCACCAGCAACCGAAATCGCTGTGCTAGCGCCGCACAAAGCGAGAACCAAAAGGCTCAGAAGAAACAAACGTTTAACCATACCCTCAATCCTCCTTTCAACAGTTCCTCCCGACAACGTTCGGGAGACCCGTAAAAAACATTCCCGGATAAAAATCCGATATAGCCCGGAATGTATTTTTGGTATCAAATCAACGGTCCAATGTCAAGCTATTTTTTTGCTTGACGCCTCTTTTACTGGCTTATTCGCCAATGTCACGGTCTCGGTTCCACCGTGCGTGGGTTTGTGTTACTGCTTTCCCGAGCTCAAGAAACAGTAACAATTCGATTCCAGGATCTACCAGTTCATTCAAGAGGTTATTGTGTCATGGATTACTACCAGAAGAGGCCATGCAAGTCAAGTTTTTTTTAATTGCCTGAAAATACACCCGGATCAACTAAAAAAACGAGGTGTCTCCCCTCGACTCCGCACGCTACGGAAACTGCTCCCTTTTTCCGTATTGTTCTTCCCCATGGCCTTAACTTTCTGTTGTCCACATTGATTCATCAGAACGCGCCTATGCGATGACCCGGCATTTAGATCATGCCGTAGCCTCCGTCTACGCACAGTATTTGCCCTGTTATATAATCGGATTCGTTGGACGCCAAAAAAATGAAGGCCGGGCTTATGTCCTCGGCCTTTCCAAATCTCTTTAGAAGAATCCGATTCATATATATTTCGCTCAGTTTTTCGTCAGACCGAATTTTTTCGGTCATGTCCGTTTCAACGATGCCCAAGGAAATAACGTTCGCGCAGACGTTATAGCGTGCAAATTCCCGAGCAACGCTCTTGGTAAAACTCAGGATTCCCCCTTTTGCAGCGGAATAGTTTACCTGACCCACGGTGCCCACGAGGCCCGCCACTGAACTGACATTGATAACTTTTCCGTAATTCTGTTCCTTGAAATACTTGAAAGCCGCCTGCACGCAAAAAAAGGGGCCCTTGAGATGCGCGTTGAGTACTGCGTCCCATTCCTCCTCACTCATTTTGTACAGCATGTTGGGGCGAGTGAACCCGGCATTGTTCACGAGGATGTCGAGCCTGCCGAAGTGTTCCTTTGCCGCGCTCATCATGGCTTCAACTTCGGCCTTGTTGGCCACGTCCGCACGAAACGCCACGGCCTTGCGGCCCAGTCCTCGGATTTCGTCGACCAATTCCAATGCCGGACCTTCACTGGAAGAATAGTTCACCAGCACGTCGGCTCCTTCTTTCGCATAGGCAAGGGCAACATTGCGTCCTACGCCTCTGCTGCTTCCCGTTACCACTGCCGCTTTACCGGCCAGTCTCATAATGCCTCCTTTTCCGAACCGGCCTTCTTTATGCGGGCCGGATGTCACATGGCGAATTCGCTCGCACCAGGAAAATACTCGGGTGGTTCTTGACGCAGGCCGCAGGCCTGCCTTGTGTTCCTATTTCTGGCTTCCACACGTTGGATCAGAGGGGCACAAGTGTAACAAGCCCGAAAGAAAAAAAAAAGCCCCGAGAGGGACTCGGGGCGTGAAAGGAGGTATGGATATGGGTTATCGTGCTTGAGAGCGACGCCGTACAAACCAACCGCACGGGCTGCCATGATGCGGAATTTCGTGGGTCGTACGATTTCGCGTGTCACATAACCCCTGAAGCGTAGGACACGCGCTTGCAAGAAAGGTTCCGAAATTTTCGAGTCGCCTGCGGCGGCTAATCCATGTAAATCACTTACTCTTTTCCCGGTGATTCCCCACGGATCATCCGACCCTTGGGAAAACCGAGAAACGATCAGGTTTCTTATCAATCACATTTTTTTTGGGAAGTTCACAACGCGGTCTCACGTTACGTTACTGGTATTGTTGTAATATTTTTTTGAAGCATCAATGAAGACCTACTCGGGGACCCGATGTTCCTACGAATTCCCCAAGAGCGCGCTCACGGCTTACGGGGTATACACAACCACGAGGAGCTGCGCCTGCTTTGTGCTCAGATTTTTCAAATTATGGGGAATGCCGGAATTGAAGTGGAGGGTTCCGCCCTTCTTGACTATGTTCACATCGTCTCCCACTTTGATCTCCACCCTTCCTTCGAGGACATAGACGAACTCTTCTCCTTCATGTTGGTACGCTACCATTTCGTGTTCTTTTTTCGGATCGAGGGTCACCAGGTACGCCCACAAGTGCTTATCTTCCGCACCTGGAGTGAGGGTCCTGTACGAATACGCTTTAGTCCGTTTCCGATAGCTCTGAATTCGTTCTTTTCTTTTCTCCTCGGCCAGCAACGCGGAGGTGTCCACGGCAAGCGCCCTGGATATCTGGATGAGAACGCCGACAGCAGGCGAGACTTTTCCTTCCTCGATCTCCTTCAGGTATTCGGGATCATAGCCTGTTTTGTGAGCTAGGGTCTCCAGGCTGACGTTTTGAGTTCCCCTCATTTTGCGAATCCGCTCGCCGAGACTTTGGCCTTTTGTGGGTTTTTTCGGCATGATCGCACTCCTGAACTTTCGGTTTCCAGCGGTTGGGGCCAGGCCCACTACGCGTAAGACTCACGTACGAGTGTCATTTTTCCAAAATCTAATATGTGTCGGGCCTTTTTCTACCTTTGTACTTCCCCAATTCCCGTGCAATGACAATTTGTTGAATTTGGTTGGTTCCTTCGAAGATCTGCGCCACCTTGGCGAATCTCATATACATTTCTACGGGATACGATTTCATGTATCCGTACCCCCCAAGGATCTGAACAGCTTCCGTCGTCACTCTCATGGCCATATCCGTGGCAAATCTCTTCCCCATTGCCGCTTCCATGACGCACGGCTCCCCCTGGTCCATCATCGATGCGGCCCTGTACACCAGGAGTCTCGCTGCTTCCACTTCAGTTGCGAGATCCGCTATCAAAAACTGCAGTCCCTGAAAGGAAATGATCGGGCGCCCGAATTGCTGTCGTTTATGCGCATAGGCGAGTGCGTAATCCAAAGCCTGTTGAGCCAGACCGGTGGAGCATGCGCCGATACTCACCCTGCCGCCATTCAAAGCGGTGAGCGCCATGTTGAAGCCTTTGCCCGGCTCGCCAAGCAGGTTGCCTTCAGGAATGAAGCAGTCGTTGAAGTTTAGCTCCGTGGTTGGAGAGCAATTCATGCCCATTTTGGGCTCATGGGGCCCGAAACTGAAGCCCGGGGTGCCATCTTCAACGACAACAGCGCTGATGCCCTTTTGCTTCTGGGTTTCATCGGTGCGCACCATGACCGCATAGATGTCAGCCACGCCTCCACTGGTTACGTACAATTTGGTACCGTTCAGGACGTATCCGCCATCGGTTTTCACGGCACGCGTCCCCAGTGCCGCGGCGTCGGACCCGGCCTCCCCTTCAGTCAGCGAATATGCCGCGAGCTTTTCTCCCATTGCCAGCGGTTTCACCCAGCGCTCTCGCTGCTCGTCATTTCCGTATGTGTAAATAAGGTTTGTCACCATGTTGTGAACGCTCACGTAAACCGCTGTAGCGAAACATCCCTTGGCCAATTCCTCAAAGATCACCGCTGCCGTGAGTCGGCCCACCCCTGTTCCTCCGTACTCCTCCGGAACGTACAGGCCGGTGAAATCCAGCTCGCCCATCTTGTCAAACACTTCTCGGGAAAACGTGCTTGTTTCCTCCCATTCTCTGACGTTGGGCGCCAATTCTTTCGCAGAGAAATCCCGGGCCGCCTTTCGAATGAGCCGCTGTTCGTCGGTCAGTTTGAAATCCATGAAACTATCTCCGTTTTCAGAAGGTCACAGGAAAAAAGGCCGCGTTTCGGCGTGCCTTGGAATTGCATCGCGTTCGGTGGCAATGGAGCGTACTTTGTTGGGGTGACAATTTGCCAACGTGTTATACCAATGCGCTACCAGACAAGTGACGATGGATGAAGTCTGTCCTGGCGGGTCTCCGAAGCGAAGTCAGGCCGCGCCGGTCGTAGCGGAGGAGATCTGGCAGGACAGGCCGTGAACCAGCCCTTCAATGTTACTCTTTTGAAAGCGCATTGGTATTACACGGTGTAAATGTGTTTCACCATACTTCATTACCTGTTATGACAGAATGGAGTCAACGAAAATCAGACCGTCAGAGCTTTTTCGTGAACCTTTTCCCGTTTTGGGCAGGACGGACGAGCTCGACGGCACTCTGGAGGAAACATTGATAGATGTGCACAGATTATTGAGGGCAGTGGGTGACGCATGTGGAATTGAGCCCGAATATAGCGACAATTGGGGCAAAGTGTATCGCACGCCGCCTGATACTGCGGTTCAAATACTGGAAGCAAAGGGCATTCGCATCGATATCACCAAACTCAGTACCGCGCGGCGAGTGCTCGTAATGTCCCGGAATGAAATCCCGACACGTGTCTCGCTGTATTTCGATACCGCCCTTGATGCCACTGATCCGGCATTACTGTCCGGACACAGTACAGTCACGGAAGAGAACGGCCTGGTACAGGAGGCACACTATTCCGTGCCATCGGAGGATGCATCGCTAGGAATCGACAGTGAGACCGGCCTGACACAGCTCACAGTGAGGTTCCCGCGCGATCTGGAACCCGGATGCTACCGTTTCCGGGTGAATGCGGTTGTAGCCGAAACCACGATGGAGTCGGAACTCATGTGCTTTATCTGCCCGGATACCGCGTACATGCCGCCTGAGCTTGAAAGAAAACGACTGGTGGGCATTTCCCTGGCACTGTACGGCGTGAGATCGGAATCCAACTGGGGAATAGGAGATTTCGGGGATCTCCGGGCAGTCATAGACTGGGCGTCCGAAGACCTGAATGTGGACTTCGTAGGATTGAACCCCTTGCACGCGTTGTTCAATACACGTCCCTTTAACAGCAGCCCGTATAATCCGTCCAGCCGTTTTTTCAGGAACTTCGTGTACTTGGATGTTCCGCACATCCCCGAATTCGCCGTGTGCGCTCGAGCGAAAGAGCTCGTGGAATCGCCCGACATCGTTTCCCAGATAGAACAGCTCCGGCAAGAACCTCAGGTGAACTACGAAGAAGTCGCGAGGCTCAAACTCGTGTTCTTGAGGGAGATCTTTCTCACTTTCATGGAAAACCAGAGCAAATCGCATTTCGGAGATGCACGTTGGGATGAGTTCCAGTCTTACGTGGAATCAGAAGGCATCTATCTGGAACGCTACGCAGTGTTTTGCGCGATGAGGCAACATTTTCAGTCGGTCCTGCCCCAAGCCGAAAGCTGGCACGAATGGCCGGAAGCGTTTCAAGATCCTGAATCATACGAAGTGAAACAGTTCCGGGTTGAGCATGAAGACGAAGTTTTATTCTGGATGTTTCTTCAATGGCAATTGGACGAACAGCTCGGGAAGGTTCAAGAACACGCGAGAGACAGCGGAATGGCACTGGGGCTTTACCATGATGAGGCACTGGCTGTGGATCGGAACGGCGCTGATGTTTGGGCCTGGAAAGAATTCTTCCACGACGGATTCAGAGTCGGAGTCCCCCCCGACGCGTTTGCTCCGGAAGGTCAAGACTGGGGTTTCCCTCCTCCGAATTCGGATCAAATGCACATGGCCGCTTACGAGCCCTTCCTGAAAAAACTGTCGACCAACTGTCGTCATTGCGGAGCCCTGAGAATAGACCATGTCATGCAACTGCATCACCTCTTCTGGATACCGTCCCACGGCAAGCCCAGGGACGGCGTTTACGTGAGAAACGACGAAACCGCACTTTTGAACCTGCTGGCCCTGGTCAGCAGACAGAGCAGCACCGTCATCATTGGAGAGGATCTGGGGACGGTTCCTTTTGATTTTCGTGACCGGCTCATGGCAAAGGGAATTTTTTCGTACCGCCTGTTCTATTTTGAACGGGATCATGACAACAACCAGATTCCCGGCCACGCGTATCCCGAACGCGCCCTGGTTTCCATAAGCACCCACGACCTCCCGACCCTAGCAGGTTTTTGGTCGGAAGCTGACATCCTTGTGCGCAAGAATATCGGGCAATTGGACGATGATCAGGAAGTCCGATTCCGGGAAGATAGATCCCAACACAAGGCCAAGATAATAGAACGATTGGTGAATGATGGATTTCTCGCTCCTCAGGTTGCCCATGCTGCATGGGAATCGATTCTTCCCACTGAAGAACTGCATGCCGCGGTGCTCGGTTTTCTGTTCCATACCCCATCGAAACTGGTCGTGATCAACCAGGAGGACGTGCTCCTCGACGTCCGACAGCAAAACTTTCCGGGTACCACGTGGGAAAACCCCAATTGGGTGACGAAGATGCGCTACACGGTGGAAGAGTTGAGATCGAATCCGGAGGCAGTCCGCCTGTCACGCGCCTTCAGAACGATCCTCCGGAAATCCGGCAGATCAGGAGCTCAACAGGACTGATTCCTTGGGGATGAAAAGAGGGGGAGTCGTAACCACAGCGTGCAGCGATTGCCAAGATACGTGTCTGATTGAACCGGAAAGACCTGGAAACACATGCACCCGTGTAAAGTCATCACGGGATTCGGTCTCACCACTACACGGATTTCTTTCATCGCGGGCCCGGAGGGATGTTTCGTGCCGACAACGGCCCCCCGGAAACCTTCTCGTACAGTCTCTAAGACGATTTTTCTCTCAACCGTACCATGGGAGCTGCTGCGTGTCCCGACCACTGGAGCGTCATACACGAAATGTCACTGCGCCATCGCTCAATCTTGCGAATGGCCTCAGCCTCCCACGGGAGCCAAATCGTCCTTTTCTTGATGCGTATTGAGGCTTCGAGTTCAGCAGGGACAGGCGGACACAGGAGCTCAGGATCAGGATCTTTAGCGTATCTGAGAAATTGATTCAAAATTTTCAGCTGCCTCCTGTTGAGCTGCCCCCGGAGTTGGGACAGGCGCTCATCCATAAGGTTTTCAAGCTCTTCTGTGGCAGAACTGTTCTTACCCTTGCAGTTAATAAGTTCGGTCAAGAAACGGTAATTCTCTCTGAATTCTCCGGGGATGCTGGACAGGTCCACGTCCTGGGCAGTTTTGTCCGGTTTCATAGGTACTCCCTGTAGCTTCCGGTAAATAGTAGTTCCGGTGTATCGAAGGGCGCCCGTGGTGACAGGCATCGGGGAGATGCCGTAGCACCTTGTTTGGGTATTGTCAAGTTTTGGTTTTGAAATTTGTTGCAACCTATTGAATTAAATAAAAATTAATTTTGCTGACCTGATCCGCTTCCTTCCTTGTATAATTCCTTATGCTTTTTCAATACTTCCGGGTCTATCTTGATCTTTCCCTTGTGTTTTTCCTGGTAATCTTCCAGACTTCTTTTTTCTTGATACGAAAATACCGTCGTCTCAATATACCCCACTATGCGTTCGCCCTGGGGGAGCTCACGAACAAATGCAACCCCACTCATGAGCGTGGACTGGTTGGTTCTTATCCCATGGATGTAGCATCCCAAAAGAATCCCCAGTCCGGCCAGCACTCCAAAACTGATCGCGTATTTCAGAACTCTGAGCATGACACTGTTTCCTCTTCGTCTACGGGAATCGGCTGAACGCATCACAGATATATGATTCCGATGCACGCGGTCAGCCATATGATGACACAGGTCAGGAGCGGTGGATCCGTAAGAAGCAGGGCAGTGGGGGATCCGCCGTCTTCCTTATGGTAAATGAGATAGAGGTATCGAAAAATACCGTATGTCACGAGCGGTATCGTGAACATCATCTTTTCCGATTGCATGCCGGTCCCACGTACTGAATACAGGCAGTAGAAGATGAATGTCGATGTCGTGACAACCTGGAGGAGTTGGTCAAGCAGTGCCACACTGTAATTTTCCAGGACCGGTCTGTGGCATGCGGCGTCTTCACACAAAATCACCACTTCGTGCCGCCGCTTTCCCAGCGCCAGGAAAATAGCTACGGAAAACGTGCACAGAATCAGCCAACTGGAAACCGACACACTGATCGTCATGGCGCCGGCCACCACTCTCAGGAGAAAACCTACGGATATGGTGAGAACGTCTACGATGACGAGATCCTTCAACTTGACGGAATAGACGATGTGCAGTCCCAGGTACCCGGCCAAGAGAACATAGCATTCAACCGGGGCATGGATGGCCGACGCCAACATCAGAGCGCCCAGTATCAATATGCTCGCCAGGACAAAAGCAGACCCCGGAGACACTTCGCCCGACGCAATGGGACGATGTTTCTTCAAAGGATGGACCCTGTCCTGGTCCATGTCCATGTAGTCGTTGATAATATATGTGGCAGAAGAAACGAGGCAAAAGGCAGCGAGCATACCGCAGACCTTCATGAAATCTTCAATATGGAAGAGTCGTGCGCTGAAAATCAGCGGCATGAGGACAAAGCCGTTCTTAACCCACTGAGTGGGTCTCATGACTTTGAAATACGGTTTCAAGGACTTCATTTTTGGGGTAGGTTCTCCGTTTCTTCGCGCGGGCGGTGGAGGTCATTTCCTAGCATAATGCACTTCCCGAGTAAAATAAAACCGTGCGCAATTCGTAACGCCTCAGTTACGGACGGGAAAGAGCTGTCATTGCGAGCGCAGCGAAGCAATCTCTGCCTTTAAGTATCGAGATTGCTTCGCTGCGCTCGCAATGACAGAGGTTAGGTACTTCCCCCGAGTAACTGAATGATTACCGCAATTCTCTTTTCAGGTTTTTCTGGTTCCCGATGCGACACGCGGGCGTAGTCGAGGCACTTGGTATCGCCACACACATGAATTATCGTTCATGTGAGGAAGAATTCATGGACATACCGGATGAACTCATACGCGAAGAGAATCGGCGTATCAGGATGCTCAGGATCGTATCGGATCTGCTCATACAGCTCCTCATGAGCCGCCGGGTATCGCTTGCGGAAGCCAACGTCATGATCCGCCGTGTGAGAACGATCGCTCTGCATTTATTTCCAGGTAAAGAGCAAGCTTTTGACTTGATTTACATGCCGAGATTCAGAAGAGCGCTTCGTGAAGCCGGATATTATGATTTTCGAGAGTTCCGGGTGATAGAGGGCGGCAAAGCGGAATAGGCATCCATTGGGTTACGGGTGGGACGCGGCTTTCATTGCGAGCCCAGCGAAACACTCTCGGCCCTTAACTATCGAGATTGCTTCGTCGTTTCACTCCTCGCAATGACAGAGGTTCGGCGCTTCCCCCGAGTAACTGAACGATTACCGGAATAACATGATTCTTATGGAAAATACGGGCAAAACATATTAATGATGAAAGCGTGCCCGGTACCGAGCGCTCGATTCGGGCACGCGGATTGCGTCAAGACATATCCTGAGCCGGAGGAATCCCTTATGACTGATCTCCATCTCATGCGCACCCTCACTCAACGGAACGATACCAAAATAGTGCTCCTGGTCATGGATGGTCTCGGTGGGCTGCCTCGTCAACCGGGAGGTCCCACGGAACTCGAAGCTGCCAATACCCCCCATATGGACCGTCTCGCACGGGAGGGCATGTTGGGGCTCATGCATACCGTGGCAAACGGCATTTCTCCGGGGAGCGGTCCGGGTCATCTGGGCCTGTTCGGGTACGACCCTTTGAAATACGTGATCGGAAGAGGTGTCCTGGAAGCGGTAGGCATTGGTATCCAGTTGACCGGCGAGGATGTTGCGGCCCGCGGCAACTTCTGCACGGTCGACAAAAACGGGGTGATAACGGATCGTCGAGCAGGACGGATTTCCACCGAGGAATGCGCACGAATGGTAAGTCTCATCGACGACCTGAAGATTCCGGCGGCTGAGTTGATCGTAAGACCCGTAAGAGACTACCGTTTCACCCTCATTCTGAGGGGGCCGGGATTATCGCCGCGTCTCAATGAGACCGATCCACAGAAAACCGGCCTGACACCGCTCGTCGTTGAGCCCCAGGACGACACCCCGGAAGCGGCGCACACTGCAGGGCTCGTGAATTGGTGGGTGAATCAGGTCAGGGAACGCATCAAGGATCAGCATCCGGCGAACATGGTAACCCTGCGTGGATGGTCCAAAGAACCCGGCTTGCCCGGTTTTGACGACGTTTTCAAGCTGAAGGCTGCAGCTCTGGCTGTGTATCCCATGTACAAGGGTCTGGCCAGCCTCGTGGGAATGACGGTCATTGAAGGACTTGCACATCTCCGGGATCAATTGGACGCGCTCAAGAAGTACTGGACATCATTCGATTTCTTCTTCGTTCACTACAAATATACGGACAGCCGCGGAGAAGACGGGGATTTTGACGCGAAGGCAAAAGAAATTGAAAAGGTAGACGAAGTTATTCCTGCCATTTTGGAACAGAAGCCTGACGTGCTCGTCATCACAGGCGATCACTCCACTCCGGCCGTTCTCAAGTCTCACAGTTGGCATCCGGTACCGGTGTTGTTCTGGGCTCCGGGCGTATCCCGATCGAATCCCGATGTCATGGGATTCGGGGAAAGCCAGTGCCTGAAAGGGGCACTCGGGCAATTTACGGCGGCGGAACTCATGAATCTCGTTACAGCCCACGCCCTCAGGCAGGCAAAATACGGAGCATAGCCGGGACCATTGCGAACGAAGGCTGACGGACATGTAATCTCGGGCCTCGTGCGAGGATTATCATTGACCTGTCAGTGCGAGGAGTGAAAGGACAAAGCAATCTCGATACTTAAAGGCAGAGATTGCTTCGCTGCGCTCGCAATGACAGTCTTTTCCCGTCCGTAACTGAGGCGTTACCACGAACCAATATACCTCGTTGCAAACCTCCATGCGAAGATCTATATATGTCGAACACTGAGTTTGCTAACTTTTCGCGGCCGGAGATCCTTGAAGAGGAAATTATCAAGTGGCTCGATCAGATGTTCACCCGCGTTATCAATTTGAGTCCTGGCAGGTTTGGCCCGGCTCTTACGACAACCCTGCTGTTGACGGGCATTATCCCAATTCGGGAACCTCCGGTATCTCCATCGACCGGTCGACGCCCATCGCATCCATGGGCTCGTGTTTTGCCAGGGAAATCAAGACGGTTCTCCTGCGGGAGGGCTTTTCCTACGTATCCGAGGAAGCCGATCACCCTGCGTCCAAGCACGCAAGTGCCGCGTGGGAAAGGCTCTACAATACGTTTTCCATGAAGCAGATATTCGAGTATACCTTCGGAGAATGGCGGCCCGAAGTGCGGTGGTGGAAGGCCCCCGCCTCAGGAACGATTCAAGATCCATATCGCAGGATCATCTTGTATGAGAACGAGGAACAGGCCGGAGCGGATTTCCGGAAGCACGTGGCGTGCTCGCGGAGGGCCCTGCAAAGAGCACGGATCCTGATTTTGACCCTGGGGCTCACGGAAGTATGGCAGGACAAACACGACGGGTCCGTGATCTGTCTACCGGCGGGACCGTACGTCAATGAAGGCGGGGACATGAGCCGGTACGAGTTTCGCGTGAGTCGTTATAACGAAAATCTGCGTAATCTTGAACGGATATACGAGATCATGAGGGAGTGCAATCCTCAATGTAAGCTGATCATAACGGTTTCTCCCGTCCACTTGTGGGCGACATTTCGCCGCGACACGGATGTCATGAGCGCCAGTTGCAATTCCAAATCCACACTTCGCGCGGCGGCGGACGAGTTTTGCCATGAGCATGAAAACGCCTTTTATTTTCCAGCTTTTGAAATGGCCACCATGTACAGGCTTTTATCCGGTAAATCGGTTTTTGCGGAAGGCAGGGAAAATTTTCATGTAAATTCCGAGACAGTAGATTTCATTATGAATAATTTTTTTGAGTTCTATTGCGACAAGACTTGATCCTCTCTCGAGTGTTTTGTTGACAACTACCTCGATCTGTTGGTACTATACATCGGCTTGGGGAGGGAAATCCCAACAGGAGGGATTTTCACTCCCATGTTGTTCTGCAGGGACAAGGCGAGAACCACACTATCCGGCCGCGGATCGATCGCTGCCGTGAGGCTTGCTGCAACGCTTGCCGCTGCTGTCCTCACGTGTTCCTGCACGCTCCTTACCCACTCTCCGTATATTTGCCAGAGAACCGACATTCCGCTATTGAAAAATAGACAGGGTCTTATTACCTCGCACTCCGGACAGATTCCTTACCAGAGGTGGAGGATTCCCCCGTGGGACGAAGAGATGAGGTATTGCTGGGTCGTGGGGAACTATGACTTCAGAAAGTTCGATCAGGTAGAGATAGTGCTCTATTTTCATGGAATGCATTCCAAGGATTATTACCCTGATTTCCGGCGGGAACTCGATCTTCTCAAAGAAAAAAGGCCTGATAGACCCTTCCTTTTTGTCGGGTTCGTGGATACTCCGTATTTCTATTCGGAATCCAGGGGCAAAGAACGCTGGACTTCGCTGGTTCCCGAGTCCAACGAACGTCCGGACAGGCTCTTCAAGACCGTGAATCGCCTGTACAAATCGCTGCGGGGCAGATTTCCCCACATCAAGAAAGAGAAAACCACCCTCGTGCTCGCCGGATTTTCCGGTGGCGGCCGGGTTTTGGATTCCGTTGGGAATTGGCTTGCCAAGGCTGATAAAGCGGATCCCTATGGCGAGGTGTTTCGTTCTCGGTTGAGCAAGATCGTGTATTTCGACTGCTGGTTCGACAAAAATGTGGTCCACACGGTTCCTGCTTTACTGGAAGGCAATCCCGAGATGAAAATAGTGGGGACCGTCCACATGAAAAAGCCTCTGGAACTCGCCACGATTCTTGCGGAAAAATACAAAATGAAGGCCGACAGGAATAAAAGGCAGCTTGTCGGTCTCGATGGCAGACTCACCATTTTCCGGAACGATTCCCACTGGAGCGCGATCATATCCAGACTCAGAGAAGCGCTGTGAGCCGATGAACAGACCGCGGCATTACTACAGGGATTCTCAAATAATGTCGGTTTTGGTACGCGAAAAGATTGGAAGATTGTCATTGCAAGGGCGAAGCCCGAAGCATTCTCCAACCGGCCAAAACTGAGATTGCTTCGTCGCTCCGTTCCTCGCAATGACACGATTGGATCGTTCGAATGCGGGCGAGAATCATGAACGAATCCGACACAACTTTCGAGAACTGCCATATGGAACGATTGACCCTCGGGAATTCCGGCGATCCCCCTCGTTCGCGTTGCTCTTTCAATGAAATGTGTTCGCATCAGGGCGGGCATCCACCAGCTGAAGCTTCTTTGCTCGAGTGCCGCATGCACCGCCGGAAATCGCGTTCTTACGCTATTTATCAATTAATACAAATGGTTATCGTTTGACTGTCCTTGACTGGTCGAACCGTGTGTGATATAGACCTTAAAGAATGACGTTCTTTCAGGAGACTCGAATGAGCTCACCGCCGGTGGGAATTACGGATCAGGAATATGAATCCACCGTATCTTTCTTGTGCAGTCTCGAACGATTCGGGATATTGCTCGGCCTGGAAAATATCACGCAGTTGCTCGAACGGATCGGCAATCCCCAGGAGAAATTTCCCGTTGTGCATGTGGCCGGCAGCAACGGCAAGGGTTCGACTGCCTCTTTTATCAATGAAATAGCGCGTGCAGCAGGAATGAAGACCGCCCTGTACACGTCTCCCCATCTGAACGATTTCAGGGAAAGGCTTCGGCTTGACGGGGACATGGTGTCCAAGCAAGCTCTGGTAACCTCGACCGAAAAAATCCGCGAGCTGTACGATCCGGAGCGGACCACTTTTTTCGAATTCACCACGGCAGTGGCATTTGATTGCATTGCGCATTTTCACCCTGATCTGGCAATTGTCGAGGTGGGACTCGGCGGAAGGCTGGACGCCACCAATACGGTGAGACCCTGTGTCACCGTGATCACGGACATATCCCGGGAGCATGAAGATTACCTCGGAGTGGGCCTGAAGGCAGTGGCCCGGGAAAAAGCGGGCATCATCAAACACAAAGTCCCGCTCATCACGGGGGCAAGCAGAAAAGATCCCAGATCGGTAATCCTCCAGGCCGCCGCAGAAGCGGAGGCCCCGGTCAGAGAATTCGGGAAAGACTTTATCGGCCGGCGCAAAGGCAAATGCGGGTTCACCTACCGATCCCAACACTTGCTGCTCGAGGACCTCGTGCTTTCCATGCCGGGAAGCCACCAAATCAAGAATGCTGCTCTCGCCGTTGCGGTCGTGGAAGAACTTATGGCGCAGGGATACGGCATCACGGAAACAGCAGTCCGAAGGGGTATCGAACTTACGAAATTTCCTGGCAGATTCGAACTTCTCGGACGGGAACCCGACGTCATTATCGATGGAGCTCACACGCTCGAAGGCATGCGGCTTCTGAAAAGCACGATAACGAGGCTTTATCCGGGCGTCCGACCGCTGATGCTGCTGGGAATGCTACGAGACAAGAACTATGAGGCCATGGTCAAGATCATCGCAGGCATTGCGTCTGAAGTCGTGTGTGTTTCACCTCAGGGAGACAGAGCGCTCGACCCGGAAGAGCTTGCAGCCCTGGTAAGGCGTCTGGGAATACCTGCAAGGACCGCTCGGCCGATCCGCGAAGGTTTCGAGATACTTCGGAGGAAGGCCGGCACAAAAGATGTGATTCTTGCAGCAGGTTCGTTGTATATGATTGGTCCTGTCAGACGCGCCAGCGGTATTGCCGATTAACAATACCGAGTTTCGTCGGAGATCCGTTTTGAAACTGCTGCGCTTGAAAACAACTCATGCTCGCCTTCGGTTCACCGGATCCACCGGCAGTCGCGGTCATGTTCGGCGGGGCATCGCTGTGGTTGTCATTGCCGTTCTTATTTCCACCTCCCTTCCGGGCGCTCAGGCCGTTCCGCAGATCGGTCAAGTCATTGAAGGCTCCAAGCAATCCACGATTCTCCCCACGGACATTCCCATCCAGATTTCCGCAGACAAGCTGTCATTCAAATACGAGACGAACACGTATGCAGCGGAAGGCAACGTTACGGTGAGCCAGGGCAACCTGCGGCTGAGGGCGGACAGCATTGCATACGATGGAAATTCCGGCGAACTCTCAGCGACCGGGAAAGTGATCGTGCGGGTAGGTGGAGACGTAGTGGAAGCCGACAAAATCACCATAAAACTCGCCACCGCAACAGGGGTGATTCTTAACGGCAAACTGCATCTCACCAGGAACAACATCTATCTCGAGGGCAAGAAACTCGAAAAGACCGGTGATTCCAGCTACCGCATCGAAGAGGGGAGCTTCACAACATGCAACGGGATCAAGCCGGATTGGAGAATTCGCGGAAAAGACCTGGACGTGTCCATCGAAGGTTACGGCACACTCAAGCACGGTTTTTTTTACGTGAGGGACATCCCGGTGCTCTATGTGCCCTGGCTCATATATCCTGCAAAACGAAAACGCCAGACCGGTTTTCTCATGCCAATGCTGGCCAACAGCTCTCTCAAAGGTGTCGATATTCGATTCCCGTTTTTCGTGGACATTTCTCCCAGCGTGGACGCGACCATAATCCCGAGAATATGTACGTACAGAGCTGCACAGGCGGCTCTTGAATTCAGGTACTTTCCGTCCGAAGACCTGGAAGGGAGATTCTACGGGGAGTATACGTACGACTGGAAATACGGGCCCAATACCAATTCCAAGAGCCACCGTTTTTACGTGACGTGGCGCCACGACCAGCTCCTGGCCGATCTGTTGAGGTTCAAAGCAAACGGAAGCTGGGTATCGGACCGAAACTATTTTGAGTTCTGGGGGGGCCGCTTTGACCGGCGCCTCAGGGTCCGTTACCTTGAATCCAATGCAGTAGCGTACAAGCAGTGGAACAACTTCCTGTTCCAGACGGAACTCAGGCATTTTGACAATCTGGACCTTCCCGACAACGCGGTTACCGTCCAGAACCTTCCCATTGCCACAGCGACCCTGTTCAACCAACAGATACCCTATACGCCGTTTTATTTGAGTTCCAACCTGGTCTACAACAATTATTACGCTCCCATCATGCATCACCAGTGGCTCGGAAGCAGGCTTCAGATGGACACGCGGTTGAGCTTGCCGATAGCTCTGGGGCGATTTCTCAAGATCGAACCGTCGATGACGTACTTTCCCAAGGCATATGCAGCAGATTATTACGAGCGGGAGAAGAGCATCAGCTCCGTCACTGCCATCCGCACCGATCTTTACCAGGTTAACGCCGATGTTTTTACTGACGTCAGCACGGTTTACGACGGAGGATTCCTGGGATTCCAGAAGATCAAGCACTCTGTTCGACCGCGGGTAGGCTGGACGTACAGACCCTTCACATCTTCACAAAAATATCCATTTTTCGACGACACGGACCGAATGGACCGGGTCAGTCTGCTCACTGCGGAAATGCGCCAAACATGGACAGGCAGACTGGGACGCGGACAATACCTTGATTTTATGTCGCTGAGCATCTCGCAAGGATATGATTTTGAGAACACGAGGGTTGCGGAGGACGAATTAGGCCGCCGCACCACGGTCAGCCCTTATGGATGGACCAACGCCCAGGCGGAACTCATCGTCAAGCCTCACACCCTGGTGGACCTCGCGGCTCAGGCAGAATACGACCCGGTCTTGAATCGCGCGAGGAGGTACAGCATTAACCTGGGTTTCATGGATCACAGGGGGGACCTCTGCAGAGTGCTGCATCAGTTCACTGAAGACGAAAAACGAGAAGATCTAAACCGACAGACCAACGTCAATGTCCAGGTGAAGCTGACGTCCACGCTGGACTGTTTCTTTGAAAATCAATACACGCACCAGTTCAACTTTTCCTACTTTACCAGCATAGGAATCAATTACCATCCCCAGTGCTGGAATGTCCTGCTCCGATATTCGGAAATGAGAGAGCAGGACCCGGTCACGCAAAAGATCAAAGAACCCGACCAGACTGTTTTCCTGACCCTTTCTCTGTACGGATTGGGCCAGATCTATCGGTTTTCCCGCGATTGGGGTGAAATCCTCGGACATGCCCCCGAACAGCAAGGGGCCTCAAGCAAGTAATACGCATTCGCCACAAGATGTATGAGATTCCAGGGCTGGGGGCTCTCCTGAGCGAAGTGATGAGACGGCTCTGCGTCGTCCGCAGCGAAGGAGTGGCCCCAGCCTGTGCCCGGAATCGAGTTACCTGTAAAAAAGCGAATCCGTAAACAAGGGCCGCTTCATACCAATGCGCGATCAGACAAGTGACGTTGGATGAAACCTGTCCTGGCGGTTCTCCGAAGCGAAGTCAGACCGCGCCGTTCGTAGCGCAGGAGATCCGGCAGAACAGGCCGTGAACCAGCCTTTCAATGTTACTCTTTTGAAAGCGCATTGGTATCAGAATCCTCTATTGGGAAATTTCCGATCCAAACCCGCGGGAAGGCGTTTCTCCACCGCCCGCTCTATTGCTCCCGGATCACTCTGAGGTTCTGCGGCTGGCTGCTGTTGGAAGACCGTTTCAGGCGGCGCCTGATCCTGAGGAACATCTCCAAAAATTTCAATGTGCACTCCCCGCACTCGGGCGAGGGGTTGGCCGGTTTCCGAGTTGAGCTTGAAATCCGGTCGCATGGCAGACTTGCGCAGGGACTGACGAATTCCGGAGAGCTGTTCCAGTTTCCCTTCATGACTCAGTTCCTGCCATTTGGGACCGGCCACAAACGTACTGAAATCTTCGTTTGCACGGGACAATATTTCTTCCCCGACAAGCCGTTCGACTTCGACTTTGATGATGTTCGCTGAACCTACGTTCGCCATGTCTTTGGCGAGCTTCATCGGGGCCGCTCCCTGAGTCTCCTGTCGAAGAGCGTTGGCCCGTCTGGATATTGCAGATTCACTCATGGGCAATATGATGTCTCTAAAAAGGAAGAAAAATCCTACCGCAATGGGGAAGGCGACAATGCATCCGAGAACCTTGGGCGGGATGCGGTCCACCAGACGTGTCTTCGGTTCCACACGTTCCCATCTTTCTTCACCGGGCAGCATGTGACCGCATTCCGGGCAGGTGAGATCCCGCTTACCCACTTCGGCCCCGCATTGCGGGCATCTGCTGAAATCAGGCGGAGCGGCCTGCCGGTACGCACGCGGCACATCGCTCTCGGGCTCAACAGGCTGGGTTATTCGTGGAATTTCGGTCTGCGAATCGATCCTCTGCGGGCCAAGTTCCGAAGGATCCAGCAGCTTTCTTTCGATCAACGCGTGATAGAGTTTTTCAAGAGTGACACGGCTAAGCCCGTGGCCTTGCATCAGTTCCTCCTGACTCTTGCCCGCCCGAAAATCTTGGAGGAATTTCTTTGCGTTCACCTTGTGCTTTGGTCTGTCCATGCTGCAATTCCCCATGATGAGGTTGCGCGGGGACCTGTGCTCAAGCATCCCTGCGGTTCATGCTTACTGTTGCTTTTCGTAAGTTCGGTGCCGGATTTCACGACCAAGCGAGATTGCTTCGTCGCTACGCTCCTGGCAATGACAGGTCCGAGCGGTGTCATTGCGTGCGAAGCGAAACAATCTGCTCCGATAAAAATGTGCGACCTGATAAGAAAATCTGAACTTACGAAAAACCGGTTGCCAACAATTCCCACTCCAGACCCCACAGCCTCACCGACCCGTCGCTACTCCCGCTGGCTACCATGAACTGGTTCGGAAAAAAGCAAACCGCTCTGACAGGAGCAGAATGTCCTTCCAGGGTGGCCAGGCATCTCTCTTCGGCAAGATCCCACATCTTGACCGAGCAGTCATCTGAGCCGGTCAACCAGATCTGTCCTTGCCCTGCTCGAGCCAGAGCCCTCACAGCTGACGAGTGCCCCCGCATATTCACGATATTCACCCCTGACCCCACCATGTAAACCAGGAGTTCTCCGGTTTCCACGCCGGCTATCATTTTTTCGTCCCCGTCCATGGGCGCCAAAGACGTGATCTTCAAGCCAAGATCTCGGAAAGCGCCCTCATTGCGCCCCGAGTTTACTGACCATCTCTGAATTCTGCGATCGTCCTTCAAGCTGTACACGGTTCCAAGCCCGCGTGAAAAGCATACAAAATTGCTTCCCGGGATCGGTGGACCGCTGAACGTACGGGACCCCGTCTCGAGGCCGATCCTGACAATCCGCTTGTCCGGCGACATGGCGATGACGTCCCGATCTCCGTCTTCCATTGTCACGGGCAGCAGTACCTCTTCGATTTCCCTGAGAAGCTTTCCGTGTATATCCCACTTCCTCAGAGTTCGGTCCTTGCTCCAGGTCAGGAATCCCTGCGATCTCGTCAAGAACAGCACCTGCAATACCGGATGCCCAACTTTGACGCGTTTTGTGCACCGCCCAGTCACGATATCCCAGATTGCGGCGTAGCCGTCCAGGCTTCCCGTGAGCAGGCTCAATCCGTCCGAATTCGGGCTGAGGCTCATCACCGCTTCAGTGTGACCTTGTAGGGATCTAACAAAGGAAAAGGACTGCAAGCGGGCTTTGTTACAGACGTTCTGCAACAGGGTGCGGATGAGCATCGCTTCTTTGGACCAGCAAAACCCGGGAACGCTTCTGACTCGTTCAAAATTGCCCAGAGCAGTTCGCTGGTTTCCTTTACGCCACTCCCTGTTGAAATCGTCCACTGCCCCTTTGAACGAACGATGCAGTCCTGCCAGTTCGTTGAAGGTACGGGGCCTGCACAGCGCGGGCTCCAGGAAATCCTTCCGAAACCATCCGGTTTCCAGTGACCACAGCCGCACGGAACCTTTGGCTCCCCCCGTCAGCAGACGTTTCCCGTCCGGAGACACGGAGCAGAAAGTGAGGTCCTCTCCGACGGCATCGATGGTCCGATAGCATCTCCCTGTGGAACCGTCCCAGATCTTTACCGCTCCGTCAAGAGCGACGGACACGACGTAATCTCCATCAGGAGTCAGTGATACATCAGTTACAGCTCCCCGATGGCCGGTGAATTTCTTGAGTTCCTTCCCGGACTCGTAGTCCGAAATGGCAATACTCTCGTCCTCACCGCCCGTGATGATTGCGTCTCCTCCGGGAAAGGCTTCGATACAACAAACGGGGCCGTCGTGAGCCCGAAATCTCTGCAACTCCTTGCCCGGTCCCATGTGGAGCACGATGACCTCCCCTTTTGCGGTCCCGACGGCAAGACGCCCGTTTTCTCCGAGAAACACGATACAGGTAATGTCCCCCAATTCCGGCGATTGCCAGACGATTCGATCCGACGCGGTCTCCAAAATCCGGATGCGGCGGTCGGACGCGAATGAAGCCAAGAAATGCGAGTCACGAGAAAAGGTGATACCCAATCCTCCCGCTCCGGGATATCTTCGGAGGAGGCGCCCTTCGGTCATGTCCCACAGATCTATGGTCTTGAATGCGTCGCCGTAAGCAGTGGCGG
Organism: Desulfomonilaceae bacterium; assembly: GCA_035319325.1. Lineage (GTDB taxonomy): Bacteria > Desulfobacterota > Desulfomonilia > Desulfomonilales > Desulfomonilaceae > DATHCX01. Next base: position 9,578 of record DATHCX010000014.1, on the reverse strand, counting down.
CCAATAGTCCGTCCGGGGAGAAAGCTCCGGCCGCCGGACTGAAATTGAACGTGCGAATATGCTTCAGGCACCTTCCGCTGTCCATATCCCAGACGCGAATGGAGCGATCTTCCCCCGCGGAAAATACCCTTCCCGGACGGGGAGAGAAACTTACCGATCGGACCTTCTTAATATGACCCGCGAACGATGCGGATTCGCCGATGGGGTTCAAGCCCAAACTGCCGACAAAGGCCTTGGGATCCCCCCAGGAACGCCATCGATCAGCATACAGCGAACCATCGGTACATGCTTTTTTCAGCAGAGCCACTCCACGGGCGGGGTCGCCCCGTTGCAAGGAGACAAGCCCCATCAGATACCGATAATCCGCAGTCTCTCTAACTTCTATCTTGAGCGATTCCAATCTGTTGATGATCTCTCTGTCCGAGATTTCGCCTCTGGTCCATTTCAGGACGTGGAGGTTGTACACGGCTTCCAGATGTTCGGTATTGGCGGAGTGAGCGTCTTCCCACAACGCTCGGGCTTCGTCTTCCCGGCCGAGATCCATGAGGGATACAGCCTGGTTGTTCAGAGAATCCGCCTTTAAGCCGACGAGGTTCGGTTTCATTCGGGGTTCTTTCCCCGGGCGGAGTTCACGCATCAATTGCTCGAAATCATTGCAGACATCCAGGAACGAAGGGTACCGGTTCTCCGGCTTTTTCTCCAGGCACGTCATGATAATTCGGACGAGAGTTGAAGGCAGCTCGGGCCGGATGGAACGCGGATCGACCGGCGTAGATTTCAAATGGCTCCGTACAAGATCGGACAACGTGAAACCTTGTTTCAATGCGAACGGCATGTCGTCCAGGATGATCTCGTAGAGCATGACGCCGAACGAATAAATATCCGAACGTATATCCTCGCGCATTTTAGACTTGAATCTTTCGGGAGCCATGTACCAGGGCGAGCCCACCACCCCGCCCTCGTACATGGTAATACTCGCCATGGTGAGCCGGTCCGTTGTTAACGTGCTATCAGCTGCAATTTCATCCTCGCGGGCGTCCGAAAGAGGATCTTCCACCCTTTTCACCAGGCCGAAGTCAGTAATTTTCAGTGTTTTATCCCGGCTTATCAAACAATTGGCGGGTTTGATGTCTCTATGCATCATTCCCTGGCTTTCCGCGTACAACATTCCATGAGAAAACTGGAGCATGAAATCGGCTGCAGTCTTCAAATCCTTGAGAAGCCCCTTATCCTGCCACCGATCGAGCGTTCCTCCATCGACGTACTCGATGAAGAGTCTTGGCAGCCCGCCTATCACCCGGGCGTAATAGCACGTAGCAATATTCGGGTGAAGTCCCAGGTTTACCCAAAGTTCGGCTTCTCTCAGGAAGCGCAGCAATCGTGCCTCGTTTCTTACGGCTGTACGCAGGGGAGTCTTGATAGCAAGCATCATTTTCCAGAGGCGATGGAAAATAAAATAAACCTTACCCATTCCCCCTGCCGCAGATCCTCGGACTTCGTACAGCCCTTCGATCACGTCTCCCTTCTGCCAGTCTATTTCCTCTGTCCCGGAGATCGAGGGAAGGCTCAAGCCGCTCCCGGTGTGCTGTCCCAGGGTTTTCGGAAATCTCAGGGAAGGACTGGTTGCATCGGGCTGGGTGGTGTGTTCTGCTTCTCGATGGGTTTCCATCGGAATAACTTTGATGTGTAAACCGTTTTTCTCCAGATACGCGATGAGTTTTTCCACATCGCCACTCATCAGGACCTTGGACAACCGTATCTTGCCCACTTCCAGCGCCACTTTGATGCGTTCAGGGGGATTCTTGAGCCATTTCGCAAGCAGACTCACCACCTTTTCGGGCAGTTGATCCGCTTCAACAGCCGACGTGATCGTTATTGAACAGTACGAATCAGGAAATCCCATAGCGAGATCATCTCATGTGTTTTGTCGGAAATGGTGTGCGCGGGTTGCAGCCTGAGGAAGAATCCTATGCAATGGTTATGCTGCACGCAAAAGGGTAGACTGGGAAGGCGCACGACACGGATTTCGAAGTCTCACCCGTAAACGAAAAAAACACCGGCCACCATTGCACAGGCACCCGCAAGACGATAGCGAATCTGTTCTTCGCCAAAAAAAAGCCATCCAAGTACCACGCCAAATACCAGACTGAGCCTCTTGACGGAGATCATATACGATACGGGGGCCATACTCAATGAAAGGAAATGGGTAACTTCCGCGACAGCCATAAGCAGTCCGGCTACCAGCGACAATCCTATGAGCGATCGCAGGACGGCGGGTCTCCGACCGGTTTTGATCCGGAATATGCTGATCAGAGCAAATACGAAAAAATCGCCGAAGAGCAGTACGCAACCGAATGGAACGGCCCCATACAGTTCAACGCCTTTCTTCCCCAGGGAAGATGTGACAGACCAGATAATGGCCACCAGGAGCATTCTGCGGGAACCGGGATGAAAAAAGATGGCCTTTATCGGCGCCCATATATTTTGCCGGATCAGATTTGCATTCAATATGTACGCCCCGGCGGTAACCATGGAGATTCCCAGGCCGCCTGAAAGAGTTATGCTTTCTCCCAGCAGAATGGCGGAAGTGAATATGGTCAACACCGGAGTGAATGCAAGCAAGGGCACCGTCAAAGAGAGAGGAGCCATGCGGATGGAAGACAGGAAAAGATAGTATGCCCCTATCTCCAACGGCAGAGCGATCGCCAGCAAAACGATCAGGTCCACGGAAACGGGTTTGAGAGGCCCGGACAAGAAAACAGGCAACACCACAAGACTGGAAATGCCCAGTACGACTGTACCAGTGAGCCACTCGTCGGTTTGCTCCATAATGCGTTTCGAGATCGCGTCACAGCACGCAGTAGTGAACGCGCATATCAATGCCAAAAAGAACCAGTTCATCTCAAAATCCGTGTACGAGTGGATCCTATCCCGCACTCATAGGGAACGCGTTTTCAGTCGAGACGGATGCCGCTTTCTTTCAATCGTTTCATGATGCGTCCCCTGTGGGAACCGGCCCAATAGACGCGGCCGCAAGCAGGACAGTGGTTGAACTTTCCGGATCTGGTGAAGACCTCCCGGGGAACTTTCAACCTGACGCGTTCCGGAGACACTTCCTGCACAGGCAGGTTGCATTCCAGACAGCGAGTGAGAATCAGTTGGGGATCCGGGCGGACTCCCGCGTGTTCCAGAATGAATTTCACCTGGGATAGACAGGGACCCGAGTCCACGATGATCGCTCCAGAATACTGTATCCTACGCCTGGTAGTCACGTAAAACCTTCCCTGGGAAGGCGCGCCGGCAGGATATGTCGCGTCGAATCCTAATATCCTCAACCACTTGGCGACCCTGCCCAGCATACCGTCAACGTCGAAGGATTCCGGCGATTCATTGCCTAGCCCATGTGTCGTCCCCATTTTTATGCCTCAATTATCCCTGAATCAGAGAACGAACTCGACCACGCGCCTCGGGGACTCGGGTCTCTTGCACAAACAGGTTGCCTCTCCCTGAAAAATCGATATACACCAGTATATGACAGTTTGTCCCGGTGCAGTTCCCGTGTTTGTGAGAAATATGGCGGGGCTCGCCGGTGTGGTGTTTTCCATGCCGATTTCGACAAACGGACGTGGATCCGGAACGTGCTGAGACTGAATGAAAGGCGGATGTTGCCATGAAAATAAGAATCTCCGTGGGCCGGCTCTCTTTGGGCGCAGAACTGAACGACACGACCACCGCTCTGAAAATAGCTGCCGCCCTACCCTTGCGATGTGCATTCAACACGTGGGGAGATGAAATCTACTTTACGATTCCGGTATCCGCAGCTTTGGCCCCGAACGCTCAAGAGACCGTGAATGTCGGCGATCTGGGGTACTGGCCCACAGGGAAGGCGTTCTGCATTTTTTTCGGCCCCACACCCATGAGCGCGGGGGACAAAATAGTTCCCGCTTCCGCGGTCAACATCATTGGAAGAATCCTGGGGGATGCTACTCGATTCAAAGAAGTCATGAACGAGAGCGAAATTCTGGTTGAACTGTGGTCGTAGCCGACGGATGATCTCATAGTCACTCGCTTTCAGACCAGTCCGATTCTGCCCGATGCGTCATGCTTTGCGAAGATTCACGCGAAGAGTTGGGCCGAGTCCAGCAGCGGCGGCCAAGAGATGCGGCACAGGGTCATTCATGATAGCGCTGAGATAGCTGCAGGGAAAGCCGAAGACGACATTCCTCGCATTGTCCGCTCCTGTACCAATTGCGTTCTCATACCGGTACGCTTTCAGAAAAGTGAGATTGGGGGAACTCCTTAGTAGTGCTTTTCGTAAGTTCGGTGCCGGATTTATGACCAAGAGAGATTGCTTCGTCGCTGCGCTCCTTGCAATGACAGGGCCGAGCAGTGTCATTGCGAGCGCAGCGAAGCGATCTCCGCCTTTGAATATCGAGATTGCTTCGTCGTTTCATTCCTCGCAGTGACGCAGGTGAGGCACCTCCCCCGTGTACCTGAATACGTACCGCACGCGAATAGTGTGCTCACGTACCGGATATGTAGACGCACGACGAACACAGGCCGGCAGACTGCCAATTCCGGTATCTAGTTGTTGTCAGGCCACATTATTGCGCGTGCCGTAGATTTTTCAACGAATGGTTGACGTCTCTAATTTAGTTTGGCATACTTGAATTATAGACAACGAAAACACCTTTTTGGAATGGCCCCCACCTGAGGGCCAGTATCTGACTTATTTTTTTAGACACACAATTACACAGTACATCCACATTCTCTCCCGCGACAGGATTGTATGATGACGAACGTGCAGTCTCGTGAAAACGTCTCCGTAGGCGAAGAAATCGGTTTATCGCGGATGATCCGAAGGGAATTTGAAACGATGCTATTCCATAAAGAAACTTATGACCTGGATTATCCGGAACATAAGAAGGACATCGTTCCCGCACAATTGAAACGTATGGCGCGTGACAAAGTAGTGGAAGAACTATGTATTCCGCCATGTACGGCAGAAACATGACAGTGATTTCGTACGGTACGTCATCACAACAATCTTTTCATCAACAAAAACCGGAGAACATCGACCATGAGCGATTTATCAGGCACAGGAACAAACCCTCGGCAGAATCACTCTGATTCCGGCGATGCAAACATTGCGCCTTCACCCATTCCTTCAGCGCAATTCCAGCAAGAGGCGTTCGCGTATGTGAGCCATTGGTGCAAGGCTGCTCGAGATTTCGTGAACAGGAAAATAGAAAGATGGAAGCTTCTGGAAGACTTGTATCACAATCGCAGGGAATTGAATTCATGGTCCACACGGTCCGATGCGCTCGCAGCGGAGCCCCGGGGCAGTCTGAAGAAACACCCCGCTTCCGGCAAGGAGCGCTGGCAGGCTGACATAATCATGTCGCCGTCATATATCGTGGACACATGGGCTGACAAGGGATATCAGGCTATTTTCAGCGGGCCCGAGTGGTTGACCGTTGTTCCGGACAATCCGGGAGGAACCGCTGTCGAGGATCTTCAATTCCCCACATCCTATAAACTCCAGGAATTGCTTCTGACACGGCTTTCAGAAGGCCGAATTCATACACGACTCTACGAAGTGCTCCAACACATGGTGCTGTACGGATCGGTGTACGCGAAAATATTCTGGTATTCCAAGAATGTTACCCGTCACAGGTGGGATTATGAAACGCTCGAAGTGATCGAGAGCAATGATAACATATATGACTGTCCCATCGTGCAGGTAATCCCTCTGGACAGGATGCTCCTGGACTGGAATGCTACTCACAACGATATCCAACGCCACTCCGGGATCGGGCACAGAGTGGACAAAGTGTACCAGCACGTTCTGGAGCAATTCTCCCGGGGGGTCTACAACCTGAACAAAGCCGAGTTTCTCGATCGCTGGCAGGACTCGACCGCCACTGACTCGTTGAGCATTGAATTGGATCACGATCCGGATAGCGACGGCCTGGACGCGGACCGGATAAAGAAACTCACCGTCTGGGAATGGCACGGAAGAATACCCACGAAACAGGGGCACAAGGAGTGCCTGTGCTCGATCGTCACAGACAAGAACGCAGACTCACCGGAACAGGGCGTTATGGTCCGGTTGACCGAGAGTCCGGTCTTGTGGTGCGGACTGCGTCCCTTTCTGGCAGCCCACTACACACCGCTTCCAGGACCGTTGGGCATGGGGGCAGTTGAAAGCAATCTCGACCTCATCCACTCCATATCCCAGTTCGTCAGTCAATCCCAGGATAATGCACGGCTCAGCGCGAACGCTCAACTCATGGTTCGTAGAGGCTCATCCGCCGCCCGGCAGATCAGTACGGAAGCCGACGTCGTGTATCCGGGAAAAGTGTGGACCATCGACGATCCCGGAGATATTCAGCCATTTCCCCCTTTGCACTTTCCGCAGCAGGACATCAATTATTTGATAGATTTTCTCAATAGCAATCTCGAGAAACGTACCAATGTTTCGGAATTCGGTATGGGAATATCGGGAGGCGCCAGAAGCGCAACTGAAGCCCATCTTCTCCAGGAATCAGCCTCCACGCCGTTTAGTACGAGAACCGACCTTTTTGCAAGAAGCTTCCTGGAACCCCTCGGTAAAATCGCCCTGTCCATGTTGCAGCAGTTTCTTCTGGAGGACCAGACAATAACGGTCCGGGATTTCAGCGGAGTTGACAGGCCTCTACTTGTCACTTCCGAGGAGATTCAGTCGGGGAGATTCAAAGTCGTGGCGACACTTACGAGACAGGATTCCACACGACTTGCCAAGGCGCAGAGTATCGAGCGAGCCTTGCCCACCCTTGCGGGGTTCCAATCAGTCTTGGCTTCTGAAGGAGTGCAAGTCTCATTTGTAGAGCTCATTAAGCGTTATCTCGATCTCATAGGAGTGGACGGCGCTGAGCGTGTCCTCAAAAGGGTGACGCCAAAAGACGCCATCCAGCCCGATCAGACTGGCGGTCGACCCAATTCTGATCCGCCTTCTGAACGCCAGAGCGCGACTGCGCCCAGCCGCCTGGTAGAGAATGGGGGACCCTTGGGGCCCGAACCCACCGATGCAAACGCTTTGGCGCAGTTCCTCCAGATCCAAGCCGCAGGCGGGCTTGGCGGATCGGGAGCAACGTCCTGACCTCAATCCGTAGCACGTGGTAAGTGTGTCCGATCTCATTCGAGTACGCAATCCTACCGGACACAACCCCACAGTGGCCGACCAGTCAAATCGGCCGGCATGACAGGTGCTCATACACGAACCAACAGGAGAAGGATGCATGCCTAAGTTTCTTAAGGAATACCTGCTTTTTCGGGACGGCTGGGACGACGACGCAGAGCAAGATATTGAAGATGTCCTGGTCCAGTGCGCCGGCAGCCCATCGTGGCAGAACCAGTTCCTGCCCGCCTTCGTAGAGATGCTCAAACGCGAGCAATTCATCAAGATTATGGAATGCCTGGATAGAGACAAACATCTTGAATTCAACCGCGGCTTCGTCGCGGCCATCGATCTGGTTCTGAACCGACTGGATCGCATTTACATGAAAGCCCGGCCTCGTAACCAGTAACCGGGACCGGCAGGAGGAATCGTGGACCTCGAAGAATTCATCGGTAGCGAAAAGCCGCTTAAGAGAAGAGCGAATGTCGACGATCGAGACGCACTCGACACCGCAGCGGATGACGGACGGTACCAGGCAGATGACGAGCCGGCCGCAGAGGAATCGAGCAATCCGACAGGAGAGTTCGATTCGGTGGAACAACTGCTGCAAGCGTATCAGCAAGCGAAAGCGCTTTTGCAGGAAAAAACGGAAGAATCACAGCGGTACCGCCAAATGTTGGAGGATGTCGGGAATCAATCCCGTGTGATGGCACTGCACGCAGATGACGAAGCCGTTGCACGCCAGATGAGAGGCTATTACGACAAAGACCCGTTTGGTGCCACTGAAGCGATGATTCGCCGGGCTCAGCAGGAGGTTTCGCATTTCATGGACATGAAGATAGCGCAGAGCATCCAGGACGAACGAAATTTCAAGCGAGTGCTGGACGAGTTTCTCAGCGATCCTGCTAACGCCCGTCTCAGACCCTACGAAGAGGAGCTTGAATTCCTCATCCGAGAAAAAGGGCTGTTCCCCCGGGAGGCGGCCGGTTTGCTGGGAAGCCTCGAAGATAAACGGGAATTGACGGCGAGAAAGAGACATGCCGCCGCAAAGGAAGTGAGAAACAGGGCTGCAGTGGAAAGCGACGGAGAAATCGGCGAGCCCCTCGATCCTGACAGGGAACTGAATCGGGTCATCGAAAGCTCCAAGACCCTGGAGGACATGTTCAAGGGATTGCGAAAGCTGAGACTGTGAGCTTGCGAGAGAAGTCGTTTGCCCAATCGGCGGGTTTACCCGGCATGTTCGAGCCAAGCGACGAACACATCACCATCAATGAACTGACCATGCAAGGAAAAGAGCCGCTCAAACCGCATCCGCGGCGCACTGGGGCGCCGATGTCGTGTGCACCCAACCAGGAGATTACAGAAAGTACGTATCTCACCTCAATCACGCGGTCTGCGCCGCCTGAACCATATTCAAGGAGAAACTGTCATGGCAGGAACTGAGAATGATTTCATGAAGCTGTGGACGCAGGGCGACGCTGTTTCCGAGCGAAAGCTCCAAAAAATACTGCTTGCCGGGCTGGACAAGGTCGTACAGGGCCAGAGTGACGTCCTTGCCAGAATCAAAGTCGATTCTCCCGCGGCCGGACCTGTAGTGCGCTGGATGGAAGAATGGGGCTACCCGTCACAACTCACTGGGCAACTCCAGGGAGACTTGCTCACGTTTTCGGGAACCCTTTTCGGCAAGAACATCACCCATGAGTCCCTCACCAAGGTCATCCGCGCGGGAACAATATTGGAACGATCCTCGGACGGTGTGCAGGCCAAGGTGTCGAATCTGGACGGCCTCATCGCGACGGTGTCCGGGTACGGTAACACACATTTGAACGACGACCTGAATCCGATAAGTTGGGACATCATCTCCGAAGTGTGGTCCGACTACCGCAATGCGACGGACCCCCGTTCTCTGGATAGAGTGTTTCGGGAAGTCGGAACGCAAATACACGCTGAAACGTTCGAAATACCCAAGACTCGTAAAAACACGAAGTACGAGATAGTAGCCGATGAAACCCAACACCAGGTTTCCGCTCTCCTGGAAAAACTTCGTCGCCAGCTCGCTTACGCAGTGCTCAGGTCCAGGCCGTATTACGACGGAAGTGACTACGTGTACGGCAACAAGACCGAAGAACCAACCATGTGCGGCATCTGCACCTGGCCGACGATTACTCAGGCGGAAGTCTCCAATCCCAACGTGTACGTGGGTAAAGGCGGTTCAACCCTCACCAAGACGGATTTGGACGATCTTGCACGGCATCTCTGGCTGGATGAACACGCAGATTACAACAAGGGAGACTGGTGGATCGTGTGCCACCCGTTAACCCACCAGTACATCCACGATTTCGACATCTCGTACCGCAGGATGGATAGAGACGACACGGGCATCGGATTCAGCGTGGACCACTTTGACGCGAAAATCGGC
>DATHCX010000013.1:0-5791 GCA_035319325.1 Desulfomonilaceae bacterium | reverse complement strand
CACCCGTTGTCGTCCAGTTGCGCATTCGCCTGGACGATGACGTGATCTTCCTCGTCCAGGGCGGTCAGGAATCGGATATCCTTTCCCACGCACCGGGTGTCCACGGGCCGGTAAGGCGTTTCAATGAAACCGAACTCGTTTACCCGTGCGTATGTGGAAAGCGACACGATCAGTCCGATGTTCGGTCCTTCAGGAGTCTCGATCGGACAAATCCTGCCGTAATGCGTCGGATGGACGTCACGCACTTCGAATCCGGCTCGCTCCCGCGTCAGGCCTCCCGGTCCTAGAGCGGACAATCTCCTCTTGTGCGTGATTTCGCTGAGGGGGTTGGTCTGATCCATGAACTGGGAGAGCTGGGACGATCCGAAAAACTCCTTGACCACAGCGGTCACCGGTTTCGCGTTGATCAGGTCGTGGGGCATGAGCGTTTCCACATCCTGGAGGCTCATCCGTTCCTTGATGGCACGTTCCATGCGCACAAGGCCAATCCTGTACTGGTTTTCCAGCAACTCGCCCACCGATCGAACTCGCCTGTTGCCCATATGGTCGATATCGTCTATTTCACGGCCCGGTCTGCCCTCCTTCAGTTCCAGGAGGTATTTCACCGCGAGCATGATGTCTTCGCGGCGCAAAGTCCTCAGTGAAAGCGGCGCGTCCGCTTCGGAAATCGCGAGCTTTCGGTTGAGCTTCAGGCGGCCGACCCTGGATAGGTCGTAATATTCGGTCTTGAAGAACAAATTGTTGAAGAACGTGTTGCTGATTTCTACCGTCGCAGGATTGGACGGCCGTAGCCTGCGGTATATTTCGATCTGCGCGTTGAGAGTTTCATTGCTGATGGTTTCGTCCGGATGTTGTTTCCGATAATCGTCGATGACCCTGTTGGGCCGATCGTCGATTTTGTCTTCGAGCAGGGTATCCCTCAACGAGGAAGATACGATTCTTTCTTCAATAAAGAGCGCGTCAAAGCTGGTGATGCCGCGGGAGGTGAGATTTTCGATAAACTGGTCCACCTCGTCCGGCATGATTTCCTTGTTACACGCCGCAAGCACTTCACCCGTGGATTCGTCCACTATGTCTCGAGCGACGACCTTCCCGGCCAATTCTTCCTTTTTCATGGCCAGCGGTGCCATAGTCCTATCCGCGAGTCTCTTGAGCGCGGCGCGGCTTATTTTCTTGTTCTTGCGAACGACAACCTCATCGGTCCCTTCCACCACGATGTCCGCAGGTGCCGCTGTTCCCACCAGGAGCTTCAGGGCCACCTTTCGGCGTAGGCCTTCCGGGGACAGAAGAATTGTCTGACGATTGTAGAAATAGTTGAGAATCTGTTCGCTTGAGTGTCCAAGCGCCTTGAGGAACACCGTAACCGGTAGCTTGCGCCTGCGATCGATTCTGACGTACAGCCTGTCTTTCGGATCGAATTCGAAGTCGATCCAGGAGCCCCGCAAAGGAATAATTCGGGCAGAATACAAAAGTTTCCCGCTCGCGTGCGTCTTGCCTTTGTCGTGATCGAAAAATATCCCCGGCGAACGGTGAAGCTGGGACACGATCACCCGCTCTGTCCCATTGATGATGAACGTCCCGTTCTCGGTCATAATGGGGATTTCACCAAAGTAGACTTCCTGCTCCTTGACGTCCCGAATCGTACGGGAACTGGTGTCAGGATCGACATCCCAGACAATGAGCTGTACGGTGATCTTCAGCGGAAGTGCGTACGTGACGCCCTTCTGAAGACACTCTTCCACATTGTATTTTTCTTCCCCAAGCGTGTACTTGATGAATTCCAACGAGGCTGTGTCGGAAAAATCCTTTATGGGGAACACCGATTTGAACACGCCTTGCAATCCGTATTCTTCACGAGTTTCAGGCGGTACGTCCGCCTGGAGAAACCGGTCGTACGATTGTTTCTGGATTTCAATAAGATTCGGGATCCCCGCAATCTGGGGAATACGTGCGAAATTCTTCCTGAGCCTCTGAGAGTGCACGGAAAAAGGACTCATTTTCTCCCTCTGGTGTTTTGAGTGATCTGAAGGAAGTCGACGGGCAGGCATTCCGCGAATAGCGAGGTCGGGGTCATTCAGAGAATAACCCCGGCCGCGATATATTCATTTGGTCGGATGTTAAGCGATCTCCACTGTCGCTCCAACTTCTTCGAGGGCTGCTTTGGCTTTTTCTGCCTCTTCTTTGGAGATTGCTTCTTTCACCGGCTTAGGAACGCCTTCCACCAATTCCTTGGCTTCTTTCAGGCCCAGATCCGTTAAAGACCTCACTACCTTGATGACCTGTATTTTCTTGTCGCCGAAGTCTTTCAAGATCACGTCGAATTCTGTTTTTTCCTCAACCGGGGCTGCTTCTCCACCGGCCGGTGCCGCTCCAAACGCGGCCACGGCCATGGGCGCCGCCGCAGAGACCCCGAATTCCTCTTCCAGCTCTTTGACGAGCTGGCTCAGCTCTAGTACCGACATGTTGCGGATGAACTCTTTTACATCCTCTTTCGTAACCGCCATGATAAGCCTCCTCGATTCGCTTTTTTCAACAAGATACAGGGAACCTGGTCCGTCTTACCCGGCTGCGGGCTCGGACGAGGTCGTTTTCTGTTCTTCAATGGCTTTGAGCACATTGAGAAAAGATCTGGGAACTGCTGCCAGGGTATTGACAAAAGCGCTCACAGGAGCCATCATCGTGCCCAACACGCGTCCCAAAAGTACTTCCCTGGACGGGAGCTTGGAAAGAACATCCATCTCCGATGGATCCACTAATTGGCCTTTGAGAACCCCGCGGACGAGTACCAGGTTCGGATGCGTTTTGGCAAAGTCCACCAGCACCTTGGCCATTGCCTGGACGTTCTCTTCCGAACTCGTCCACGCGGCAGCCCGCGGACCGGACAAATCCGGACCGATGGTAGCCACGTCGGTATCCTGGTAGGCCCTGCGCACCAAGGTATTTTTCAACACCTTGAACGCCACTCCGCGGCTCCTCAGCTCGCCCCTGAGTTGGTTCATTTCCGAAACCGTGAGGCTACGGAAATCGGTCAGGAACAGAGCTTTGGTTGCCTGGAACTGCTCACGGAGCCAAGCCACCTGTCTTTCTTTTTCTTCTCTTTTCAATCTAAGGTTTCCCCCTTTCAGCCGGAGGAAACAAGCGAATCGAGGATATCCGGGTAGAGGTCGTTTCGTCACCCCTTTCTGGCCCCGTCTAAGCTGGCCTCGATTAAGTGCCCTCCGTAGAGCACGCCTGCTGTCTCCGACTCGGCCTTTCAAACAGAACTGTTAACGTATATTCCTATGAATTACCTCACGTGTTTACGAACAGGTTACTTGACAAGATTTCTGATCTCCTGGGCGTCCAGCTTCAGGCCGGGCCCCATGGTGGTGGAGATAGAGATCCCTTTCAGATATACACCTTTGGATGCCGACGGTTTCAAGCGAATAATGCTTTCCATCAGGCTTTTCAAATTTTCGGACAACTTTTCAGGGCCAAAGGAAACCTTTCCAAAAGGAACATGCACAATGCCTGCTTTTTCAACCCTGAATTCGACTTTTCCGCCTTTGAGCTCGCTTACCGCCCTGCCCACATCGAAGGTTACGGTTCCGACTTTCGGGTTGGGCATCATGCCTCGCGGACCCAAAATCTTACCCAGTTTGCCCACAACGCCCATCATGTCCGGAGTGGCCACTGCTTTGTCGAAGTCCAGCCATCCTTCCTGGATCTTCTTGGCCAACTCTTCGCCGCCCGCATAATCGGCACCCGCGTCCATTGCTTCCTTCTCTTTCTCACCCTTGGCGAAAACGAGAACCCGCACGGTCTTTCCGGTTCCGTGGGGCAGGACACAGGTTCCCCGGACCATTTGATCGGCGTGACGCGGATCCACGCCCAGCCTCACAGAGACGTCCACAGACTCGTCAAATTTGGCGAACGACGTAGTCAATACCGTCTGAAGTCCATCTTCAAGGCTGTATTTTTTCGCTCGATCGACTTTTTCCCTGGCGCTTACTTTCTTCTTGCTGACGCGAGCCATATCCACTCCCCTACTCGACCTCGATCCCGAGACTTCGGGCTGAGCCCATAATAGTATTCACCGCTCCTGCCAAATCTTTCGCATTCAGGTCGGCCATCTTCAGTTTGGCTATTTCCTCGATCTGACTCACCGTGAGCTTTCCGATTTTGTTTCGGTTCGGCTCGGGCGATCCTTTGTCCAGTCCTGCGGCTTTCTTCAGCAGATATGAAGCGGGAGGCGTCTTCAGCACGAACGTGAAGGACCGATCCGCATAAATGGTGATAAGCACCGGTATTATCACACCTGGCTGATTCTGGGTTTGGGCATTGAACGTCTTACAGAATTCCATAATGTTCACGCCGTGCTGCCCCAGGGCGGGACCCACAGGCGGAGATGGCTTGGCTTCTCCTCCGGGGATCTGAAGCTTCACTTGAGCCATTACTTTTTTCGCCATAGAGATTCTCCCAACAGAAGGAAATTATCCGAAATCGGATTCATTCCCCGTCGTCGCTCTTAGTTCTTCGTGACCTGGATGAAATCCAGCTCCACCGGTGTCGGCCGTCCGAATATGCTCACAAGGACTCGCAGCTTACCCTTCTCAGGCCTGACTTCTTCCACGGTACCGTTGAAATTGATAAAAGGACCGTCCACCACTCGTACCGAATCTCCCGGTTCAAAGGAGTATTTCGGTTTGGGTTTTTCTTGGCCCTCGGCCATCTGGCCTTTTATTTTCTCTACGTCCTCATCGGGAATTACTGCCGGTTCCGTTCGTGATCCTATGAATCCCGTGACCTTGGGCGTATTCTTGACCACATGCCAAGTTTGGTCATCAAGCTCCATATGGACAAGAATATAACCCGGAAAAAACTTGCGATTGGAGGTCCGTCGTTCGCCTTTGACGAGTTCCACAACCGAGTCTGAAGGAATCAAGACATCCGTGATTTTGTCCTCCAGGCCCAGCCCTCGAACTTTTTCCTCCAACGCAGTTTTGACTTTATTCTCATACCCGGAGTACGTATGGACTACATACCATCGTAGAGCCACCGGATCGCCTCCTTGCAAACCTCCACATCAAAAGCCGCTAACCGACCTGCAAGAGCATTTTCACAATTCTGGCCAACAGCCAATCGCTCAGTCCCAGATAAATTCCCAGAACAACGGTCAACACCAGGACGACAACCGTCGAGCCAACAGTCTCCTGCCGGGTCGGGAACGTCACTTTCTGGAGTTCCACCTTAACTTCCCGGAAGAATTGAACCGCATCTTTCAAGAAAGCTTTTACTTTTTCCATTTTCCCTTGTCTTCAGGCTCATCCGGTGAATTCCCGGCGGTAATCGGTTTTCATTTGAGTTGTGGCAGGCCAGAAGGGATTCGAACCCCCAACCCCCGGTTTTGGAGACCGGTGCTCTAGCCGTTGAGCTACTGGCCTTCTGCCGATTAACCCCTGTGCGCCATGCTATTTTGTCTCCCGATGCGGAGTATGGGAGCGGCAAAATTTGCAATATTTCTTGAACTGAAGCTTATCCGGAGTACTCTTCTTGTTCTTGGTCGTCGTATAGTTTTTTCGCTTACACTCAGTGCAAGCCAATGTAATGATATCTCTCATGTATCGCCTCCGCACCGTTCCGTAGCATATGGAACTCTGGATGCAGTTTCCTACTCAATGATTGCTGAGACAACGCCGGCGCCGACGGTTCGTCCGCCTTCCCGGATTGCGAATCTGAGACCTTCTTCCATGGCTATCGGGGTGATCAGGTGACCTTCAAGGGACACGTTGTCGCCCGGCATCACCATCTC
>DATHCX010000012.1:0-6863 GCA_035319325.1 Desulfomonilaceae bacterium | reverse complement strand
TTCTTCCAGGTCCGTCGGTTCTGCCTTCAAAATCCCCGAGTTGGCTAGCACGAGAGCGGCCATGGCCCTGCCCAAGGATCGCAAGATGAGGAGCCATGCAATTTGGCCTGGATCCTTGCGCAATCCCGCGGCATCCAGCAGGCCAAGGGATTCCTTTATTGCTCCGGGAAAATTGAGGACTGCGGCATCGACGGCTACCTTCCCGAGCGACGCGAAGAGTTTCTTAAAGTCGACTTTGAGCGGTTCATTCAGAACGGATACTGGCTTCTTCACCTCAAGATAAGGCTTGTCCTCCATCCCGGAGCCCCCTTCAAGCGTCTCAAGGACGTCATGCGTGTGCCTTGTTTGCGGATTATGAAGCGTACTCCCTCTCTGCCACAGGGTCAATGTAAATAACAATATAGGCGTATCCGTTCAGTTATTCCAGGTACGAATCCGCCTAGCCATCGTTTACAAGTGCCATTATAATATCACGTGTAGATGGGTCATATACTGGTTGGTGGTCAAATTGCACCCAGTGAGCGAAGCCGAACGCAAAGTCTTCACGGATTGGATGGGCGTTCCGGATGGAGCGGTTTTTTACCAGAGCGGACTTTCCGAAAGCTGGGTGGGTTCCGGCAGATGCAGTTCGGGGAGTACCTGCTGAACCGGTGCAGGCCGCGGTTTGAGCTTTGATTCGGATTCCTTCAGAAGATTGCTTATGAGAGTGATTCTCTGCGGCTCCTTCAAGAGCGAAAGGGCTTTTTTGAAGTCATTCACGGCCTTGGGAAGATCGTCCTGTTCTTTATAGGCCAGCCCCCGATTTGCATACGCCAAGCCGTTCGACGGTTGCATTTGTATGACTTTCGTGAATGTCTTCACTGCATGTTCGAAATCCCCGCTGAGAAGGTAATTCTTGGCAAGGCTGTAATACATTGTTTCCGTGGCGGCCTGGGGTGCGATATCTATGGCACGCGCAAAATCGTTTGCGGCCTCCTTGTAGGAGGCGAGAGCTTCGTGAGCCGCTCCTCTGGACGCCAAAGCCTCGGAATCGTCGGGGTTCCCTTTCAGGATTTCGTCCAGATCTCCAACGGCTTCCTTGAACCGGCCGGACTCGGCGTAGGCCTTTGCCCGAAGGATCAGAGCTTCAGGATTTTGCGGTTTTATTTCCAAGGCGCGATCAAAATCCTTGATGGCTTCTTCGGGCTTGGTCTGTTTCAACAGAATCTCCCCGCGGGCCATATACACCGTGGGATCAGAAGTCTGGATGGTGAGTAACCGGGTGTAATCGGCAAGCGCTGCATCATCGCGACCCATTTTCCTGTACAGTTCGGCACGGTTGGACAGCGCTACCGTTAGTCTGGGGTCCAGCTCGAGTGCCTTGCCGAGGTCGGCGATTCCTTCGTCCTGTTTTCCAACTGCAGCAAGAACCCACCCGCGGTTGTTGTAAAACTCGGCATTCTTGCCGTCCAACTTGATGGCCGCGTTGTAGTCCTCCAGAGCCTTGTCGATTTTGCCCCGGCTGAAAAAGATATTGCCTCGCTTGAACCAAGCCTGGGAATTTTTCGGATTCAATTCTATCGTTTTACTGAAATCCAAGAATGCTTTTTCGATGTCTTTTTGCGCCAGATATGCGGTGCCTCTCAAATAATATGCCTCAGCATTTCGCGGCTCGGCGTTCAGGGCACGGTCCAGATCGGTGATTGCCGCAGCCGAATTCCCGAGAGCAGCTTGAGCCTCTGCTCTGGGCAGGTACACGCCGGGGTAAATCGGGTCGAGAGCAAGGACGCGGTTCAGGTCTTCCAGCGCTTTGGCGTATTTCTTTTTATGGAGCTCAATCACCCCGCGTCCGAACAACGCTTCCACGAGTTTCGGGTCCCGTGAAACCGCCTGGTTGAAATCCTCCAAGGCCCGGTCTTCATTGCCCTTTGATCGGTAAGCCACCCCCCTGTTGAGATAAGCCCTTGCATTATTCGCATCTGCGGCGATGACGGAGGTGTAGAGCTGTATAGCCTTATCCAGATCCCATCTCCACTGTGACGCAACAGCGTCCGAGAACATGCGCTCGGTATCCTGGCCGGGGTAGCCGTCACCCGGATACGTCAAAACCAGAAACAACGTGAACAGGATTGCAATCCGATAAGGAGATGAGCACACGGGTCCGTTCCTGTCGACCGGTCTAAAAACCGATCCAATTGGCGTTCTCTGTTTTTGCAGTGCTGCGCGGTTACCCAACATTACGTCCCGTCAGCGTGCGGCCAGTGTCTCTTTTACCCTGTCCGCGTCCACGTGCTGCCTCAGGGACCGGGAAGTGTCTTCCTTTGCCGGTATACTCAACCCTTGAACAAAATCGGCTTTGGACTTTTCCGAGTTGCCCTGAAACTCGTACGCGATCGCTCTGTTCAGGAACGCTTCCCGGTTCTGGGGGTCCAGTTGTATACTGCGCGAAAATTCTCGTATTGCCTGTGAAATCATTCCTTTTCTTGCGAGCGCAGCCCCCAGATTAAAATGAGCGTTGGAACTGTTGGGATCCGTCGACACCACAGACGTGAACAACTTCACTGCAGCATCGTAATCTCCCGAGTTCTCTTTCAAAACACCGAGTGTTGCCAGGGTGTCGGCATCTTGCGGATCCAACGCAGCCGCGTGTTCAAGATCTTTCATGGCCTTATCAGGCTGGTTCATCTCCAGAAGACATTCGCTCCTGTACACGTACACCGGCGCCTGTGCCTCCTCGAGCTCCAGTGCCTTCGTAAAATCCGGAATTGCCTTCACGCATTCTCCAAGGCTTTTCTCGATCCACCCCCTGTTGGAATAGGCGCGGGCCAGTTTGGGATTCAGAGAGAGTGCCTTGGAAATGTCGCGCAGAGATTGAGCAAGGTTGCCTTTCTTAAAAAAAATCCATCCGCGATTGTTGTACGCATCTGCGTACGTCGGCGTGATGCGAATGGAATGATTGTAATCGCTGATGGCACCATCGAGGTCGCCCCTCCTGAAATGCGCATTTCCCCTTTGAAAATAGGCGAGGGCATAATCGGGACTTAATTCGATGGCCTTGGAGAGATCCCGAATTGCGGCATCGTTGTCCCCTGCTTTCATACTGGCGTTCCCGCGATTATAGTACGGAAGGGCATATTCAGGGTCCAACTCGATGGCTCGGTTGAAGTCCTGTATTGCGTGCTGCAGATCGTTTTTCTGCAGGTACGCCCAGCCTCTGTTGTTATATGCGTCCCGATCCGAGGGATTAATCTCAATCGCTTTGGAAAAATCGGCTATCGATTTCTCGTAATCATTTTTGCCATGGTATGCGTTGCCGCGATTGTAATATGCAAGGGCATAGGCAGGATTCAATTCCAGTGCGCGAGAGTAGTCCCGTATTGCATTATCGTATTCGCCCATGCGGTAATAGGCGCTCCCGCGATTGTTGAGAGCCGTTTCAAGCTTGGGATCCAGCTGAATGGCCTTGGAATAATCCTCTATGGCCTGCTTGGTCTTTCCGATTCTCTCGTACGAAAGGCCTCGCCTGAAGTAGACATCCGCCGTGGTTACGCCGGACTTTATGGCCCTGGTGAACAGGTCTACCGCTTTGTCATGCTCACCGGAACGCTGGGCCACCTTGGCGTTTTCGAGATACTGCTCCGCCGCGGGTTCCAGGCCCTCACAGAGGCTCACCGCAACCAAAATCGACAAAAGGACTGTTGCGACCCATATGCTTGATCGCATATGAAAACTCCCTTATTCATAGGGACATGCCATAGAGAATTTTACCACAACATGAACATACCTGTCTAGCCATATGTGAGCAATTGGCATTCTTTGAGTACTTTTCGACATCTGCGCTATTCACTCAGTTACCCGCGGGAAGAAGACTGTCATTGCGACCGAAGCGAAGCAATCTCGGCCCTTAAGTATCGAGATTGCTTGGTCGTTTCACTCCGCGCAATGACACGGAAACCATGGTTCCCGCTCGAGACTGAATGATCACCCTCTTCTCTCTACCCGTTTTGCTCCAATGAATTGCGGGACCCTTTGTTCCAGGTTCTAAGAGGAATCATCTGACAGATTATCGTCTGTGCCAAGCGGCCGTTTTTTGTACCGCTTCCGTGAGATCTACCGTCTGTCTGAGTTGAAGCTCGTCTTCCACTCGCGTGACACAGGGAACGTATCGTTCGGCTTCCTTTCCCGGTTCAGGCTTTTGAGCAATATGCACGTTCCCATCGAGCCCAAAGATTTTGGCGATAGACCCGGCCAGGTCTGCTACGGTAAGTTCCCGGGACGAACCCACGTTGTACGGCCTGAGGGATTCACCTTCGAAGAGAATCGTCCACAGCCATTCCGTAAGCTCTGCGGCATACAGATACGATCTGTACGGCGTTCCGTCACCTTTCACGTGTATCGGTCGCTCGCACAATCCGTCTGCGATGAAGTTGCCCACCGCGTAATGTATATCCAGAGGCAAATAAGGCCCAACAAAAGAAAAGCACCGGGCGATCTTCACTTCCAGGCCGAGCCTGCGCCCGTAAACGGAACACAAGAATTCAGCGGCTCGCTTGCCTTCGGCGTATGCGGATAACGGCTCCATCGTATCCGGAGCGCCTCGATAATCTTCACGGATATGGCTCATGCAGGGGGGTTGTCTCCCGTATACCGCTCCGGAACTGGTGAGTAGAACCTTCCTTGCTCCGCAGGCCAAGGCGAAATCAAGTGTCCGCCTGGTTCCCTGCGCCACGGTGTCGAACATGATCAGAGGATGCTCCCGGTTCAGCTCGGCGCTTGCCGCGGAAGCAGCATGGATGACATGCGAAAACGATCCGGTCACCGAATCGAATGTCGTAATGTCTCCTTTGTGAAATGCGATTGCGTCATTCGCGGCCAGGTGGGGCGCTTTGGACTTCAAAGGATCGGCGTATCGCGAAAGCACCACTGCTTCGGCATTGAGACCCAGTCTTCGATTTGCCCAGGCAAAACTTTCTAAGAGCCAGCAGCCGAAAAAACCGGTTCCGCCGGTAATGAAAATCCGCTGTCCACGCAATTCTTCCCATAACTTTTCCGTTCGGGCAACAATGTGATCCAGGTCTCTTTCCAGCGGATGGGACATCCGGCTCAATACCCCTTACCAGGTCTTCCACGGGGGACTACCCGTCTGCCACAATGATTCCAGATACGTGAGATCTCTCACGGTATCCATGCACTGCCAGAAATCCTCGTGCTTGTACGCGAACAATTTACCGTCCCCTGCAAGTCTTTCCATGGGATCGTGTTCCCAAAACACGTCATCTTGTATGTAATCGAAGGCCTGAGGTTCCATCACGAAGAAACCTCCGTTAATCCAACCTTCACTCAGCTTTGTCTTTTCCTTGAATCTGCACACCCGGTCACCGTTGAACTCCAGAGCTCCGAAACGAGCCGGTGGCCTCACCGCGGTGAGCGTTACGAGTCCGCCCGTAGAAGTATGAAATGTCAGAAGCTTGTCCAGGTTCACGTCGCTCACACCGTCACCGTACGTCATCATGAACGTCGTGCGGCCGATCAATGGTTCCAGCAGCTTGATCCTGCCGCCGGTATAGGTTGTCTGACCGGTGTCCACGAGGTGCACTTCCCACGGTTCAACATGTTTGTGGTGAAGAACCTTCACCTGACCATTGTGCAACGATACGCTAAAATCCTGTCCCAGCGAATAGAACTCGAGAAAATACCTCTTTATCTGCTCCCCCTTGTAGCCGAGCGCAAGGTAAAACGTGTTGAATCCGTATCGCGAATAATGCTTCATAATGTGCCACAGAATGGGCTTATGTCCGATTTCCACAAGGGGCTTGGGAATCAGATTCGTGTGTTCCGCGAGGCGACTGCCCATTCCGCCGCACAGTATCACCACCGGGATATCCTTGTGTTTGTGCACTGCAGACTCCGTACGTGCAAGTTATCGTCCGGCTTCGGACTCGAAATACAGTTCGTACCACCTGATCGTGGAGGCCAGACCCTGTTCCAACGTGAACGAAGGCTTCCAGCTCAACATTCTTCCAGCCTTGGCCGTATCCAGATATTGGCTCTGTATCTCGTTTTGGGCTTCATTACGAATGTCAGGCTGTAAGGATGACCCCATGAGCTCGAGAAGTTTTGTGACCATTTCAAGAACGCTCAAGCGGATACCGTTGGAAAAATTGAAGCTTTCGCCGTACAAGACAGGTTTTTCCGCCATTTGCTCGGTCAGCAGGGTGTACGCGGAAGCGCCGTCTTCCACATAGATATAATCGCGAACGAGGCTACCGTCCGAACGAAGAACCGGCCGTTCATTGCGAATGATCGAGCGGATCGTGCCCGGAACGATTCGGTTCCAGTTCAGGTCTCCTCCCCCGAAGAAATTGCCGCACCGGGTTATGCAGACCGGCAACTTATAGGTGTGCGCATACGCCTGAGCGATCAGATCGGCACACGACTTGCTCACATCATAGGGATGCCTTCCCTGGAGCGCCGTTGCCTCGGTGTACGGGAGGACCTTCTGGTCGCCGTACGCTTTATCCGATGAAGCGATAACGATTTGCTTCACCAGCGGACTTCTCCGGCACGCTTCCAGCAGCGACCAGGTGCCACGGATGTTCACGTCCAGTGTTGAAACCGGATTTCGGTTCGCCACACCGACCGTGGTTTGGGCCGCGAGATGGGCAACGGAGACGATCTCGTATTCTCCTAGAATTCGCTCCAGCAGCGCCTGGTCGCGTACGTCCCCTCGCACGACCTTTACGTGCTCGATGAGACCGCTCGTAACGAGTTCGCACTGGGGAACCCAATCCCGGACAAGGCATACGACATCCGCAGCCAGGCTTACCAGACGCCTGACCAGCCACGAACCCAGCAAACCGGTGGCTCCGGTGACGAAGACCGGC
>DATHCX010000011.1:0-46231 GCA_035319325.1 Desulfomonilaceae bacterium | reverse complement strand
AAGGAAGAAAGCTCAAGAAAGTCGGATGGCACAGCCAGGACACGGCGGAGCTTTTCTTCAACGATTGCAGGGTCCCCAAAGCCAACCGTCTGGGCAAGAAAGGCTCCGGCTTTCGCATGCTCATGGAAAAACTCCAGCAGGAGCGTCTCATGTGCTGCATCGGCGCTCAGGCGCTGGCTGAAAACGTGCTCGAAATGACCATAAAATATTGCCATGAACGCACAGCGTTCGGCAAACCCATTTCAAAATTCCAGAACACCCAGTTCAGAATCGTGGAAATGGCGACCGAAGTGAAGCTGGGGCGCACCTTTCTGGATAAGCTCGTCGTCGACCATATGGAAGGCAAAGACGTGGTGGTCGAAGTCTCCATGGCAAAATACTGGATCACCGAGATGGCGAGCCGGGTTGCGGACGGTTGCCTTCAACTCCACGGTGGGTATGGATATTGCGAGGAGTACCCTGTGGCGCGAGCGTGGAGAGATGTGAGGGTGATGTCCATTTTTGCGGGAACCAACGAAATCATGAAAGGGATTGTTGCAAAGTGCATGGGCCTTTGAGACAACGGCGAGGTTACCGGGAAGCATTCTGCGTGCAAGGAATTCTCCGTGCTCCTCATGGTTTGAAACGACATCCGAATGCCCCCGATTCTTATACGTATTCGCCAAAGATTTATGAGATTGCAGGGCTGGGGTCTCTCCTGAGCGAAGTGGTGAGACGGCTCTGCGTCGTCCGCAGCGAAGGAGTGCTCCCAGCCTGTGCCCGGAATCGAGTTACCTGTAAAAAAGCGAATCAGTAGTACCGATATCTTCTTCACGTTCCCAAACAGCTTGACCCGACGCGTCGGGTTTTATTTCAATAAAACCGATTTCCCGAGGGAGGATGCCATGATAGTGGCTTCAAAAGAGCAGATAAAGGAATACACCGAAAAAGGGTGCTGGGGCTCGAAAACGTTGATGCAGGATTTTTACTCGCACGCCGCACGCATGCCCCAGCGGACGGCAATCGTGGACCCGCTGAACAAGGAAGCGCTCGTGGGCGAAAAGCCCGATCGCATAACGTACGCGGATCTTTCACGAGCACTCGACGGAACTGCAACCAGCCTCGCTGCGTCCGGAATCGGCAAAGACGATATCGTGCTCGTGCAAATGCCCAATTGTTGGGAACTCGCCATGCTCTACCTCGCCATCGCGAAAACAGGAGCCGCTATTTCTCCGGTTCCCATGCAGTGGCGCTCCAAGGAACTTACGTACGTCGCCGAGCTTACGCAAGCAAAGGCCATCATTACCGTGGATTCTTTTCATGGTTTCGAACACCTGGCCATGGCAAGAGACGTGCAGCAAAAAGTCGGGTCCATTAAACATCTATTCACGTATGCCGACATTCGCCGCATGATCCGGGAAAAGCCCGACCCACGGATTAACGATATTCCCGTAGATGCTAACGACGTGTTCACCATCTGCTGGACCTCCGGTACGGAAGCTCAGCCGAAGGGATGTCCCCTGAGCCACAACAACTGGCGATGCCAATCGTCGCTTGCGTGCGCAGCGGGAGTGGGGGCCGGCGACGCGCAATTGACTGCAGGTCCCATGGTGAACATGGCTTCCGTAGGCACTGTGTACGTGCCCTGGCTGCTCCTGGGGGGCACCATGGTGCTCCATCACCCGTTCGATCCGGTGCTCCTCCTGAAGCAAATGGTCGAGGAAAAGATCAACTACACCCTTTTGGTTCCCGCTGTGGTCAATCTTATCCTCAAACACCCTGCTGCAGCGGGTTTCGATTTGGGTTCGGTAAAGTACATTACGGTAGGGTCCGCGCCGCCTTCGTTCTGGGCTATGGATGAGTTCAAGAAGAGATGGAATGTCGACATCGGAAACATATGGGGACAGAATGAGGGCACTGCCATTATTTCAGGGGTGCCGGACGTCCCTGACATGATGCGTCGGGTAGATCAGTTTCCCCGGTACGGGGCCAAGGGTCACACCTGGTCGGTTCCTGTGACTCGATTCATTGAGACGAAGGTGGTGGATCCCTCGGGAAACGAATTGACCGAAGCAGACGCAGTGGGAGAGCTTCTCTATCGAGGACCAAACGTAATTCCTGGCTATTTCAGGCGACCGGACCTCTCTGAAAAGGCTTTTGATTCGCAAGGGTTTTTCCGAACCGGCGACCTGTTTCAGATCAAGGGCGATCGGTACCTGAAGTTTTTTGACCGGGCGAAAGACATCATTATACGCGGGGGCTTCAACATCAGCGCCCAGGAGGTGGAAAACGTCGTCATGGCGCATCCGGCGGTTCAGGATGTAGCTGCTGTGGGAATGCGGGACGAGGATCTCGGAGAGCGCACGTGCGTGTACGTGGTGCCCAAACCGGATCAGGCCGTGACTCTGGACGACCTTGTCGCCTTTATGAAGGAGAAAGGCGTCGCGGTGTACAAACTCCCGGAACGCCTGGAAATCATTGCGACGGTTCCGCGTAATCCCGTGGGAAAGATCCTGAAAAACCAGCTGCGAGACGATATCAACAAGAAATTATCCGGCGCTGTATCCATTCAGTGACGGGTGTGAAGAAGCTGTCCTTGCGAGCGCAGCGAAGCAATCTCTCTACTTAAAGGCCGAGATTGCTTCGTCGTTTCACTCCTCGCAATGACAAAGGCCAGGCAGTTCCCCCGAGTAACTGAATGATTACCCGGCGCTTAAACTGTGCCGGATATCAATTCAGCGAGATCGCGAGCGGACGAGATTCGATCATGGCCATGTCGGTGGAAGCAGTAAAAGAGCTGATCGAAAACAAGGTTGCGTTCGTGCGGCGAATGAAGCTGAAGGCCGTGGAATTGAAGCCCTGTCACGTCAAATTATCGGCACCTCTGCAGGATAATGAGAACCACATAGGCACCATGTATGCCGGGGCTCTGTTCACCCTTGCGGAAATTCCCGGTGGCGCTCTTTTCCTGACAACCTTTGATTCGTCGCGGTATTATCCCATTGTCAAGGAAATGACTATGACGTTCCTGCGGCCGGCACGAACCGATGTGACGATAGAAAACGACATTTCGGAGGAAGAATACCGGCGGATACAGCACGAGCTCACGAGCAACGGCAAAGCGGAGTTCGTGCTTCTTGGCCGGGTCATGGACGAAAAAGGCGAAGTGGTAGCGTCGAGCAGAGGAACATATCAGATCAGGGCAATTGGGATCTGATACCAATGCGTTTTCAAATACGCGAAATCGGGGAGGACACTCCTTACAAAAAGGCCCTCCCAATCTCACTTGTAGAAGCTCATTCGTATAAACATGTCATTGCGAGTAGACCAGGACAATCTTGAATCTTCGGTATCCATTCAGTTACGCATGGAAAAAGACTGTCATTGCGAGCGCAGCGAAGCAATCTCCGCCTTTAAGTAGAGAGATTGCTTCGTCGTTTCACTCCTCGCAATGACAAAGGCCAGGCAGTTCCATCGAGTAACTGATTGTAATTTCTGCGAAAAATGAAAACCAATCTTACCTTTCAGAATCCCTATGTCAGGGCCGGTCAGGTGCCCATTGTTCTCTGATAAGCTTCTTGTTGATTTTACCCACACTGGTTTTCGGAATTTCCTGTACCAGCTGAAACGTGTCCGGGACCGCCCATTTGGACACCAGTCCTTCACCCACCAGCCGAAGCATGAAATCTCGGAGGTCGTTGCCGGTCACGCTGCCTTCGTAATGAGATTTCAAAACTATCAAAGCCATAGGGCGTTCGCCCCATTTTTCATGCGGTACGCCCACCACCGCACACTCTGACACAGCCTCGTGAGTGCTGAGCAGGCTTTCCAATTCCAGGGAGGATATCCACTCGCCACCCGTTTTGATGGCATCTTTCAATCTATCGGTAATCTGGACGTAACCTTCGTCATCCATATGAGCGACATCTCCTGTGTGGAGTCTGCCACCGCTCCACAACTCTTCGGACTTCTCCGGGTTCTTGAAATAACCCTGAGTGCACCACGGAGTTCGCACCGTAATTTCTCCGGTGGATACCCCGTCCCTTGGCACGGGATTTCCTTTTTCGTCCAATATCTTGAGATCCACCAGGGGCAGCGGAAATCCGGTCTTGGTCCGGTAATCCAGTTGATCGTCGATCTCCCAATTCATCATGCGGGGTTTCAAGTTTGCCAGCGTGAGAATGGGACAGGTTTCCGACATGCCGTACCCGTGAAAAACCTCGATGCCCATCTCCATGAGGGTGCGGGCCAGCCCCCTCGGCAGGGCCATGCCACCCGTGTTGACTTTCCAACCGCGAAGTTCCACGGTCTCGGCCTTGGGATGGTTGACGAGCATGTGCAGAATGGTTGGCACGCAATGCGAGAACGTCACTTTCTCGCGTTGGATCAGGTCCAGAATGGTCTCCGGCACGTACCTTCCCGGATACACCTGTTTTGCCGCCAGAAGCGTCGCGACATAAGGAAACCCCCATGCATGAACGTGAAACATGGGGGTGATTGGCATGTAAACGTCCCCTGACTGGAATCTCCCGGGAGCGGTCAAGCCGGCTACTGCCACACTTACCGAAAGTGTGTGTAGAACCAGTTGCCTGTGGCTGAAGTACACTCCTTTGGGTTCACCCGTGGTACCTGTGGTGTAGAACGTGGTAGCCTGGACGTCTTCGTCAAAATCAGGAAAATCGTACGAGGCCTCCGCGTTTCGAAGCATGTCCTCGTATTCCGCTGCAATGGGAAGAGTCGTCTGCGGCGTTTCAGGACGATCCTTCACGAGTATGAACATTCTTACGGTTTTGAGCCGGCTCGCTATGCTTTCCAGCACAGGCAGGAAATCTTCATGAACGAACACTACGGTATCTTCTGCATGATTCATCGTGTAGAGGATCTGATCCGGCGACAGACGAATATTCACGGTATGAAGAATCGCGGCCATCATGGGAACCGCAAAGAAAAACTCCAGGTACCGATGGGAATCCCAGTCCAACACTGCCACCGTGTCTCCAGGCCTGACGCCCAGAACGTGCAGACCCGCGGCCAGCCTGTGAATCCGATCGTAAAACGCGGTGTACGTGTGGCGGGCTTTGTCCTGGTACACGATTTCCTGATTCGGAGCATAGAGGATAGGTGTATGCAGCAACTGTTTGATGAGGAGCGGATAAGAATACGCCGATTCGGTGCGGTATATGGGACGAAAAGCTTTTGCCGTCATTGAATCTCCACTCTATTGGTTCATTATTTCGCGAGGGAACCTGCACTCCATGCACAGGGCCAAAACCACAGCGCGGCAGGAGGAGGCAGCCGTTACCGTTGCGACCAGGGGGGAACAGGATACACGAAATGCTGTTCCGCAAATTCTTTCGGCCACACGGTCTCGAAGCGCTGTTTCTGCCACTGTCCGAGATACGTGGGCAATGAATTTTGCTGGGTCTTCTTGCCGTACGACACGAACTTTACCGGACCGTACATGGTTTCCTTCATGTCCGTCTGAGTGAGGGCCTCTCTAATGGATTCGGGGCTCGTATCCTTGGCCCGCTTCAACGCGTCGACGATGACATACAGCGCTACGTAGGCCTGGGCCCCCTGAAATTGGGGAACTTCATTATAGGTCCTCGCGTACTTCTCGTAGTATTCCTTGGCTCCGGGAAAGGGCAGATTTTCAGACCACAGCGTCGCGCAAAACACGTATTCGGCTGCTTCACCCGCATTTTTTGTGAATTCCGGGATGGAGAAACCGCCTCCGCCTCCTGCGAAGATCTTCGGGCTGAAATTCAATTCTTTTGATTGGCGGATGAGAAGCGCCGCATCCATGACGTACGAGACCGCGTACACGAGATCCGGCTTTGCCGCCTTCATTTTTGAAACCAGCGGCTTGAAGTCCACCGCGCCGGATTCGTACCCCTCTCTGAACAGTACTTTGCAGCCCAATTCCTGGCAGGATTCTGCAAAGCTTTTTCCCTGTGACTGGCCGAAAAGGGTATTTTCGTGAATAACAACCGCAGTCTCGGGTTTTACCACTTCTTTGAGAAAGGAAAGCAAGCCCTTGAAGTACTCGCTTGCGGGCTGATTTATCCGAAACACGTAGTTCCAGCCCATTTCCGTAATATTGTCGGCTGCTCCCGTATGGCTGACATACGGTATTTTCCTTTGCTGGGCCGCCGCAGCCATGCCGTACGTGACAGACGACGAGTAACCGCCGGTGAGAACCACGATGCCGTCCTGGGAAATGAGCTTTTCCACGGCCGCCCGGCCTACCTCGGGTTTTCCCGTATCGTCTTCGATCAACAACTCGAGTTTCCGTCCGTTTACTCCTCCGGCACTGTTTATTTGATCCAGGGCAAGCAGATACGAGTTCTTTTGCATTTCGCCAAATTTCGCCAATTCGCCCGTGAGGGGAATAACCGCGCCCAATTTGATGGGGCCGCCTTGAGATTCGACGGCCAAAGCCGGCTGGACGAAAAAAATGGTCAACACCGTGCACAACAAAGAAACCACTATCCTTTTCATGCCTCTGTTCCTTTTCCGACTCCGGGTCGTGCTGTGCCGTTTCCTCCAGAGACCTCGTCATCGGATTACGGCGTGTCTTTGGGGTACATGTGGCGGTTCCGGTCACAAATGCAGATGCGGTCCGGAAAACCTAAGCAGAGCGATACATTCTGTCAAGAAAAAAGGATTTCTCCGGGCAGTCATTCGGTAACGCAGGAGAAGTGCCTGACTCCTGTCATTGCGAGGAGC
Organism: Desulfomonilaceae bacterium; assembly: GCA_035319325.1. Classification (GTDB taxonomy): domain Bacteria; phylum Desulfobacterota; class Desulfomonilia; order Desulfomonilales; family Desulfomonilaceae; genus DATHCX01. The sequence goes on along the minus strand of DATHCX010000011.1, from coordinate 39,523 downwards.
GTAGTGATGAAGCAATCTCGCTTTGGCGAACGAGATTGCTTCGGGCTTTGCCATCGCACTGACAAGCTTGTGGCATCTCGCATAGCCAATCCGCGATTTCTTTCGAGAATCCCTACAAAGGCGTGGATTGCCTCGCTGGGCTCGCACTGACATCTGCCGGTACGGCTCGTTGTCCCCCGTGCACTAGGATGGTTACTCCTGCGACGACATATCAGGACGAAATGTCCCGGACTCTGTGAAAATGCCGTTCCTCGAACTCCCGCCTGGTTCCCTGGAATGCAAAGCGGCCTTCGTGCATGAGTGCTACGTGCGTAAGAGTGTTCACCAACTCATTTTCATGATGGGTAACGTACACGATGCCGGTTCCCCTGCCCGCCAGCTTATCGATCGAGTGCAGTACGACGGCCTTTGCATCGGTGTCCAGTCCAACCACCGGTTCATCCAGCAAGAGCACGGCTGGGTCTGTTACCATGGCCCGAACGATCAAGAGCAGCCTCAGGCGGCCGTAGGACAACGTCCGCACATCCGTGTCCGATGATTCTCCCAAACCGAATAGATTCATCCACGAGCGAGCGACGGCGATTTGAGAGGGTGTGGGCTTTTCGTGGAGGCCGATGCTGCCGAAAAACCCGGAGAGCACCAGTTCCAGTCCTGTCTGGCCGCATTGAAACGATGACTGGTGATCGCCCGATACGAAACTGACAAGTTGACGGATGTCCCATAACGTCCTTCTCCGGTGGCCGAGCCTGCGAACAGTTCCGCCCCATACCGGGAGAAGCTCACCCGCCAGAAGCTTGAGAAACGTCGTCTTGCCCGACCCGTTCGGGCCCAGGACAGCCCAGTTTTCTCCTGGTCTGAGCGTCCAATCGACTTCTTTGATCACGGTTGCCCCGTTCAGGGAAACGGCTGCATTTTCCACCCTTATGAGAAATCCGTTGTGAGGTTGTTCCGTCGCGCGGGTCTCACCGGGCCGGAACCGCACAAAAGGAGACTGTCCGGATGCCTTTCGTGTCGCTGTGTTGTGCCGGCCGCCCTGTTCCACGATTCGGCCTGATTCCAGTTTCAGAAAACGGTTCAGTGCGGGGGGGCAGTCGTCCAGGTTGTGCGATGAATAAAGTATGTTCACTCCAGATTCCGCCGCCTTCTGGATTGTATCCAGCACTGCGCTCCGCGATGAAGCGTCAAGACCGGCACACGCCTCGTCCAAAAAAAGAAACCGTGGATTGTGCACCAACGCCCGGGCAATGAGAATTCGCTTTGCCTGACCCATGGACATGCTCAGAATCGAGCGATCCGCCAGCTCTTCCAACCCGAAGAATGTCATAATTTCCCTTGCCCGGGCACGTTGGAGAGCACCGGGCTTTCCCTGCAGCAGATAGGTTCCGTCAAACCCTGTGCAAACGGCTTCCAGCCCCGAGACGTTCCATCCCTCGGTTCTGTACCGATCCAGCAACTCCGAGGACACGAGGCCCGTCTGGCGTCGGAAACGTAGGGGACTTTCAGTCGGCGAGCCCTCAATGAAGAAGATCCGCTTGCCGATTCCGGGGCACGGGTGAAGGTCCCCGCGTACCAGTTTGAGAAAGGTGGATTTTCCCGCGGCATTGGGTCCTTGTACCGCCCAGTTTTCCCCATCTGCCAGGGCCCAGTTCAGGTCCGTCAGGATGACGCTCCTTCCGATGCAAAAGCGGACATCGTGAAATCTCACGATGACTCGTGAGGTTTCCGTGACGTTGGACGAATCTGACGCGAATTCTGAGAGTTCGGACATGTCCTGTGATGTGGTCCTGAAATCGTTTGTCAAGGTAAGTGATGAGTATACCACATTGGGGAAGTGACGTGGACAGTCGGGGCTGTGAGAAACTTGAACGCAGGTATCGGAAAAACCATATTGACGAATCGGTAAAACCAATTTATTCTCCTGCATCGTCACAAACTCTAGGGAGGGGACATCTCCGGGAGGGTGGATTGGAAACAAAAAAGAACTTCTTCGCCGGGACCGCGGGGATCGTGCTGGCCGGATCTGTCATAGGGGTTGTCGCGGCCTTACTGCAAAAATTGGGGAATCCCGGCAATATGGGAATCTGCGTGGCCTGTTTCGAGCGGGATGTGGCCGGCGGATTGGGGCTGCACCGGGCTGACCTGGTTCAAAACCTGAGACCGGAAATACTCGGTTTTGTTTTGGGCGCTTTCGTTGCCGCGTTGTCCTTCGGCGAATTCAAGCCCAGATCCGGATCGGCTCCCATGGCACGTTTCCTATTGGGAATGTGCGCTATGATAGGAGCATTGGTTTTTCTTGGCTGTCCCTGGCGGACTCTTCTCCGCCTCGCAGGAGGCGACGGCAATGCTCTTTTCGGCCTTCTGGGCCTTGTGGCGGGCGTCGGCATCGGAACGATCTTTTTCAGGGGCGGTTATAACCTTGGGAGAACATCGAGGCAAAATATGGGCCTCGGCTTGCTCATGCCGCTGGTCGTTGTCGGCTTGCTCGTCCTACGGCTGGCGTACCCTCCCATACCCAATGAACCCAAGAGTGGAATCCTTTTTTACAGCCTGAAAGGACCGGGCTCGCAATATGCGCCGCTCCTGATTTCTTCCATCGCAGGATTTGCAGTGGGAATGGTGGCTCAACGAAGCCGCTTCTGCACCATGGGCGCTCTGCGGGACTTGATTCTGTTCAGGCATTGGCACCTTTTTCTCGGGTTTTCGGCCCTGCTTATCCTGGCGTGGTTGACCGACATCGTCCTGGGCCAATTCCATCCGGGATTTGCAAATCAGCCGGTAGCCCACACTGAGAGTTTCTGGAATTTTGCAGGCATGCTGGTGGCCGGGCTCGCTTTTGCATTGGCCGGAGGCTGTCCGGGAAGACAGCTTTTCATGTCGGGAGAAGGCGACGGCGATGCCGCGATTTTCGTATTCGGTATGATCGCGGGGGCGGCTGTTGCCCATAATTTCGGCCTGGCCAGTTCACCTGCGGGAATCGGGCCGAATGGAGTTGCTGCGGTAGGGGCAACTCTGGCGGTTTGCCTGTACATTGGATTCACGAACCTTCGTCGTTCAGAAAAATGAGAGGTGTTTCACATGCCGGCAAAAATCGACGCGCGGGGGCTGTCATGCCCACAGCCCGTGCTTATGGTGATGACGAAAATAAAAGAATTGGGGTCCGGTGAAATCGAAGTTCTCGTGGACAACGACGTAAGTCGGGAAAACGTGAGGCGTGCTGCAGAAAAACAGGGGTGGACCGTTGCGGAACTGAAACGGGAGGCTGAGGAGTATCGTTTGCTCCTGAGGCACTGATGGGCTTTCTGCGAAGCATCCGCCGACTGTTTGGCGTTGTGTCGGGCGGCGAAGCAACTCAAAAAGGCGTTTGCCAGCGCGGCATACTTGTTCTTCAGCACACGAGCGACGTAATAAGGGCGGAAACTCTCTTGAAGGATGCCGGACTCGATATCACTGTCAAAGGCCCCCCTCCTGAAGTGCGCACAGGCTGCGATCTTGCCATAGAATTTCCCATTGTTTCAGAACTACAGGTTTCTCGCATTCTCCGGGACGCGGGTATATATCCCGTGCAGACGCTGCCTCTCCAGGATCTGCTGTTGGAACCGGTCAGCTTGTACCAGGTGAAGGATTTCGGGGACCATCTCATGGTTCGCGCCGCAAACATGAAAATTACGGTGGACAAGCGGGATCTGCGGATCGTAAATGTATCGGGCGGTGGCTGTCCGGACGTGCCTTTCCTTGCCGATCGGCTGGTGGGCGAACAGCTGGCCGAGGCGCCGGAGCCGAAAACTCTGGGGAGCACGCTATGCGGGTACGCGTTGCAGCTCGCTTACGAGGAATTGAAACGCAATGTCATGTGTAATCGCGGGCACGGTGCCGTATGAAAATTTTCCTCTCGCTGACGCGGAGGCAATTCTTACTCGGGAAGAATTACGTTTCGGCGGGCACACAATTCCTGTCGCACGAGGAACGGCAGCTTTGGCCGCAACATGCTCCCTCGCAGCCACCGCGCTGGGAATCCGACAACCGAGAATCATCGTTGCTGGAGACATCGGCCGCGGAAACGGCAGTACGGAGATCTACAGGTACCTGGTGGAGAGGCTCTCCGACATTCCTGCAGATGTGCTCGTATTTCATTATTTCCAGCCGGACGTGGACTGGCATAACAGAATACTGATCAAAATTGAAGAATTAGCCGAAAGGCCGCTGCTGGTCGCGGACGCGGGCTACATGTACGTGGCAAAAATGAGCGGGTTTAGCAAATCGTATGACCTGTTCACTCCCGACGCAGGGGAGATGGCTTTTCTGGCCGACGAATCAGCACCGCACCCCTTCTACACGAGAGGATTTCTGCTCAAGGAAGAAGAACGAATTCCGGAGTTGATCCGACGGGCATATGAAAACGATAATGCCCCGCATTACCTGCTTGTAAAGGGCCGGAAAGACGTGGTGGCTTCCCGAAAGGGTATCATTTCCGAAATTGCGAACCCCTGCGTGGAAAATATGGAACCCATAGGCGGGACAGGTGACAGCCTCACGGGAGTGGTCGCAGCGCTCCTGGCTGCCGGACGAACGGTTCCGGATGCCGCCAAAAGGGGCGCCGAAATAAACCGGCTTATGGGCCTGTTCGCCAACCCGAGTCCTGCCTCATCCGTAGGAGAATTGCTTCCGTATTTACCTAGGGCAATGACAGCAAATGATCCGTGAAATTGGGGGGACACTCTTTACAAAGCGGAATTACACCTATGCCAAAAAATCGCTTCATAGAGCCAGTGTCATTGCGAGGAGTGAAACGACGAAGCAATCTGTTCTCAACGGTCAGGAGATTGCCACGGGCTTACGCCCTCGCAATGACGGTCACATTCTTTCTCAAGTGAATAATTCCGTTACAAAGAGTGTCCCCCCAATCTTACTTGTTTGAAAGCGCAATGGTATCAGTGCGCTTCCTGAGAAGTGAGATTCGGGAAATCTTCTTCGCACGACCTGATCGTGATATACACATGCCGGACGGGAACTCCGTCGTTGCAGACGTGCATGTGAGGCATTCTTGAACCGGGAATTCGGCGATTTTCAGACTCCCCGCGGTCTTGTGGATGAGGTGCTCCGCGTCCTGGGCCCTGTAGGGGAACGCTGGCCCAGAGTCCTGGAGCCCACGTGCGGGACGGGAAATTTTATTTCCGGCCTGATGGATTCCCAATCCCCCCCTCGAGAGATACGGGCTTTTGAGCTCCAGGAAGCTCATTTCCGCACAGCGCAAGGACTGGCACGAACATCATGTTGCCTGATTGACGTACGCCAAGCGGACCTGTTCAGGATCGATCTTCGCCGGGAATTGGACTGGCAGAACACGGGGCCGCTGCTCGTCATCGGGAATCCGCCGTGGATTACTTCCTCTGAGCTCGGCGGGCTTGCCAGCTCTAACGTCCCGAAAAAAACGAATTTCAGGAGATTGCGCGGTATTGAGGCTATCACGGGACATTCGAACTTTGATTTGTCGGAGCACATTTTGATCAAACTGTTGGTTGAGCTTGCGCATGAGCGACCCACCATAGCCATGCTCTGCAAGACCCAAGCAGCGCGAAACGTTCTCCGCTACGCGCATGCAAGATCCATAGGTCTTGAAGCGGCTGATATAAGGCTCATCAATGCGTCTCAATGGTTCAATGTTGAGGTTGAGGCGTGTCTTTTCGTCATGAAGGTCGGAATCCGGCCCGCTCCAATAAAAGCTGATATATTCTCGGATCTTGATTCGCGGATTGCCGACTCCACGATCGGATTCGTGAACGGATTCCTTGCTTCGAGCGTACGCCTGTACGAGCGGACAGCGACCTTTGACGGCAAGTCTCCCCTTACCTGGCGACAAGGGATCAAGCACGATGCAGCGTCAGTCATGGAACTTACGGATTTTGGCGCAATGGCTAAGAACAGGCTGGGCGAGCCTGTCCGAGTGGAATCTCACCGGGTCTATCCGCTCTTGAAGAGCTCGGATTTGCACAATCACGAAAACCCCGTTCCCCGATTTTCGGTCATAGTTACGCAAACGAAAATTGGTGAGGACACCGCGACTCTCGAGCAAGATACGCCACTGCTTTGGACATACCTACAACGACACCGGGATTTTTTTTCGCGGCGCAAGTCGTCGGTTTACACCGGTAAACCCGAATTTTCGATGTTCGGTGTCGGAGAGTATTCATTCTCCCGGTACAAAGTTGCGGTAGCAGGATTCTACGGCTCGCCGCGATTTCGCCTCATCCGCCCCGTCGCCGACAGGCCCGTAATGCTCGACGACACGTGTTATTTTGTCCCGTGTCGGTCGCTTCGCCAGGCAGCTCTGGTGTTTTGCCTGCTGAACCACGAGTCATGCCTGGAATTCATAGAATCTCTGGTGTTTCGAAGGGCCAAACGACCGGTGAAGAAGTCTGTCCTGCAACGCATCGATTTGCAGGCGCTGCTACAGTCCATACCTGCCTTGGACCTCGCGGAGCACGTTGATGCGGTCATGACTCGGTACGGAGCCGATCGTTCCGGCCGAGCCGATGTTGCCGAATCCTTTGAAGAGTTGTTGCAACCTCATAGGAATGCGCCTTCAAAAAAGTAAAATTGGGGGGACCCTCTTTGTAAAGAGTGTCCCGCCCAAACCCCCTCCCAGAAACTTCTATCATGCGCCGGAACCTGCACTTCCACTGAGGAAATGCAGGTTCCGGCGAGTGCTAAAAGTTCTTGAGGTGGGGTTCGGGGAGGAACTTCTTACAAGAAGTGCCTCCCCGATCTCACACATTTGAAAGCGCATTGGCATGAGGTTGCTTCAGGAAGCTCGTTCGCAGCCGCACTAGAATCACGAACCCATGCTTTCTCGAAGTCTGCCCAATGCTTCCAGGTGCGCCTTCTCTTCGTTCCCGATTTTGTACAGAGCGCCTTTGGTCTCTTCATTCTCCATTTTATCCGCAAAACGCAAATAGAGATCCAGGGCTTGAGCCTCCAGCATCATGGAAAGCTCAAGCAAGGACGGCGCCGAATGCAAATATTTTTCGTTTTTTTTCATGAAATCATGCAGATTGAATCCGCCCTCCAGGACGGTTGTCGTAGTGTCCGATTCAAATGCCTCCTGATCCACCGGAAACGCTTCAATGCTGTTGTAGAGTTCCAGGAGATATTTCTTGTGCTTGTCTTCAATGGAAGCAAGCCTCCCGAGGAGGGTGTTAAGCTGTTCATCGGACGTTCCGGCTATCACGGTTCGATAGAAATCCGCAAGCGTTTGCTCCATACCGTACCCTATTTTGATGATCTCCTGAGGCGTTTCGTCTCCGCGCACCATGTCAAGATTCAATTCAACCGGGCCTTCCGCAACTGCACCTTGCCATGCTTGAATGCCGCCCTTTACGTTGTACACATGTTTGAATCCGCGAGCCGTCAGCATTTGAGCCGCAACTCGGCTCCTGCCTCCGATGGCTCAATAGACCACGACGGGCTTTTCAGGGTCCAGTTCATCCAGAGATTCCGGCAAATGAGTTATGGGGATGAGTTTCGCGCCCGGAATGTGCTCTTGTTCATATTCTCCGGGTTGCCGGACGTCCAAGAGAGTGAAGGTGCCTTCTTCATGCTCTCCCAGGAAAGCTTTTGTCTGATCCGAATCCAAAGATTCCGCAGGCGTGAAAAACTTCTTCAGGTTGTCAAACATGTGTCGCCCTCCTTATGTCCTTATGCCTCTCTCTGGAGATACGCGCAAAAGCTACCTCCGGATTCAGGATAGGATACCAGGCTCATGAATTCAATCTTGTCGGGGATAGGGTTCACTTTCGGCCCAGGGACCGCTTTTTCACAGGACCGCAGGCAACGAGATAGAGAAGGTGACATTCTTCGGGTAATTCGAGCAGCCGTGCCGCTTCTTCGTCATAGAAGGCTCCAATTCCGCAGCATCCTATGTGCAGTGCCGACGAGGTGACATAGAGCCTTTGACCTAACCTGCCCGCGGATAGCAGCGCGTATCTATAGGCTCTCGCACCCCACAACCGTTCGATCGATCCGATATTACTGAGAAACAAGAAATGGATCGCGCAATTTCCCAGCCACTCCTGATTCAGGCACACGGACGCCATCCGTTCCATTTTGTTTCCGTATGCCACGGGGTTGAAGGACGCTCTTGCCCGGTCCAGGACGTAAAAGCCCGCCTCGATCCCTTCCACATCTTGTGTAAGCATGCCTACTGCAAGGGTTTCATCCAGGGGCCGGCCGCGTGCATCGGCATCGGTGCACACCGCCTTCACCAGAGCCCCAAATGTATCGGCAGGGAGTTGATCGCGGACGAAATTGCGCATGGAGCGCCTCGTGAACAGCGCGTCCGCATAGCCCAGCGTCTTGGGGAAACGATCCGTCGCGACGCTCATTGAATCCCTGCCGACGTTGAGACCGAGATTACCAAGCATCTGCCCTGGGCCGGGACCAGTGATAACAGTCGAGGATATTTTATGAATCTCACGAATCTCCGGATAATCCACTTCCCGTGCAGATACATGCGATGCAGGTTCCACATCTCCTGAAACCCCGTGTGTTGCTTCCTTCTCGTGCCCGCGTGCCGCCTTGCCCCACCCGGCTGCCACCGCGAGGCAGACTTCACGATTCGTATCCAGGCCAAGCAGGTCATTTACGCTCTCGTCGTCGAAATCGTACGAGAGGCAAAACGGCATGCGCGAAACTGTCAACGCCTGCGCGAGATTTTCACCGAGGTGCCCCGTATCCAGTAGATGATAGCGATACGCTCTATCGCGGTATTTCCAGGAGCTGCGAAAAAATATTGCGGTAAGGAAGAAGGTGACCGCTGCGACAGACTCCTCAGGAACCGGCGCACTGGGCAGATCAACGGCTGTGTAGTCTCCTTGCCCGAGTTGAATAAGAAGCTGCCGGGCAACAGCGTGATGATACATGCCGTCGGCCAACCCCGGAACGTTCCGGCAGCTCACGTACGTCTCGAAAGGGTAGAGCGCTCCGGCGGAAGCCACACTGCGGAAATAAAAGTCCGTTCCTCCGTGAGACGATTTGGCGGTAAGAGCCTGAGTGAGCATGAGTATGGTCGCGAGCCGGTCCAGCGACACTGCGGTTTCGGGCTCAGGCTCAATTTTTCCGAGATACGTATCTGATATGCGATCCTGGGGCCACCGGGTCACCTGAGGCAGCGCAAAAGCGGGTCTGTCGCGGTATGACTTGAAAACTTCAGGTTGTGCGGACCAGTCCAGGGAATGGCCCGACATCCGATATCGGTCGTAGGAAGTACGGAGGTGGTAATGCAGCGCCGACGTGGACATAGTGGTTCTCTTCAGCAGGCGGAGAGATGGAATTGAGGAGAGCGAGCTTTCCGGATGCCCGGAGAACTCGGTTCAAACCAAAATGCGAGGACCGGAAGACTTCAGTACAATCACGTCCGACGTGTCATGAAAACGGCCGCGGTGCACATCCAAACAACTCGGCCCGGTCATCCCCCCCAGGGCATGTTGGCGTATGTTTCGGAGAGCTTATCGCGAAATTCCTTGAAAAACCTTTCGTGCTCCTTCTCCCAGGCGGAAAGCATGAGCAGCGCTTTCCTGGCTTTTCCGTCAGTCTGGTCAGCCATTTTTGCGTAGAACTCGCTGAGATCCTTTTCTATTAACCATGCGGTATTGAAGACGGTGACGTCGGGCACCATGGATCCTTCAATGCACTGCTCGAGAAATTCGTTTCGGGCTCTCTCGTCGAAGTAGTTCACCGGTTCGACAATGGTGCTTTCAACACGCTCCGAGCTGATCTCACCTTTTTGTCTCAAGTCGTTGATGATGCTATTTATGAACAGAATGTGTTTTTGTTCTTCTCTGATCAACTGTTCGAACGCGGTGACTGCCGCACCGATCCCCATTCGCGGCAGCGCATTGCGAAAAAAGTTTATTCCTGTTTTTTCCTGGTTGAGGGCGTACTCGAAAATTTTGATTTCAGAATCGCTCACCGTGGGATCCTTTCTTACGCTGAAATCCGTCCGAAATTACTAATAGATCACACTTTCTTCAATTGTAAAGCTAATTCGATCGTAACGCCTCAGTTACGGACGGGAAAAGGCTGTCATTGCGAGCCCAGCGAAGCAATCTCTGCCTTTAAATATCGAGATTACTTCGTCGTTTCACTCCTCGCAATGACAAAGGTTAAGCACTTCCCCCGAGTAACTGAATGATTACATTCAATCCAGGATCAACGAACAATTGAACCGATCGCTGTTTGGATTGTCTGAAGCACGAAGAAAACCTTTTTTGGACTTGACCCGGTGCGAAAACATGACTATCTCATGCCATGAGATATAGAAGTGCGGGGGTGATCCACATCTCCGGGATACGAGGGGGTTGCCCGTGTCATCCTGCAAAGGGAGCATTTCACGCGGAAGCCGGGTGGGGGTCGCGTTTTCTTCCCATCGAACGAAGCTGTAGCATTGCGGTGCAAAGGTCCGTACGAGACAACCGGCTCACAAGGAAAACAGAATCAGGTAGACGCCACAAAAAAACGGCGTTATGACGTGATGAAGAGAAAAAAGTCGTTGAAAGCGATTGACGTTCCGGCTAATATGCAGCGAAGATTATTTGATTTATTTTTTACCAACAGAGCAGAAACAGTCAAAGCAGGGCTGCTTCGCGGCCTTCGGGGGGGTACCCCGGCCTTGACATGGAAATTCGGAAAGGGATTGTAAATGAACCACTATCCCGGAACCTCGAGCGGTCAAAGAACGCAGAGACCTGGCGAGGCGTATCCGGTTCCTATTCAAGACCTCAACTATCGCCCTGAAGAGACGTCAGGTTTTTTTGATGTATCGGCCGACGATCGAAAACCCTTTGTGGAATATTTTCATGCTATTTTATACAGAAAATGGATAGTATTCGGGATTTTCATTTTCAGTCTCGCTGTGGCCACATTGTATGCTCTTCGGGCAACTCCTTATTACAAGTCCAGTGCTACCATAGAAATTGAGAAGGTTTATCCCAGTTCAGCGGGCCTGAATGAACTGTTTGCGTTTTTCGGCCAGTTCGATTTGTACTATCAAACACAGCTCGAATCGCTGAAGAGCCGCAATCTTGCCGAAAAATTCCTCGAGCGAATGAACGCTGCGCCGAACTCACAGGCGGATAACCGTGAAGAAAAAGGTTCCGGCAAAGAAGATGTCACAGGGAAATCGGACAAGCCGGACACGAATGCTCTGCTGGAAGAGGAAAAGCGCAAAGTCGCTGCAGTTAATTCCATCGTATCCAGGATATCGGTTAACCCGGTTCGGGGTACTCAACTTATTCAAGTGGAATTGGGAGCGGATGATCCGGTTCTTGCGAAAAAGATGCTCGGGACGTACCTGGACACGTTTATAGAAGAGGACCGCCAGAGAAGGGCGGAAATTGTGGCGAAGGTAAAGAACTGGTTGCGCACCGAGTTGATGGAAACGGAGAAGCAACTGAAGGAATCCGAAGCAAACCTCTTGGAATTCAGCAAGAAGCACGGAATGGTTTATCTGAGCAAACACCCTAACCAGGCCCTCAGTTCGTTCGAGAGGGCCAGTGATTCACTCTTGCAGTCCCAGGATCTCAGGGTCAATCTCGAATCCCTGGAACCCGACAAGACCAAAGGGTTGCCGCCGCAGGTGAGCAACGACTATCTGCAGAACTTGCGGGGACAGCTCGCTGGGCTGAAATCCGAATACACAGGAATGAAAGCAATCTATTCCCCCAATTACTTCAAAATGAATTTGCTGAAGAATAAAATTCGGTCAATGGAAGAGGCTATAGCCGATCTTGAAAAAGAGGCGGTCGCATCTGCACTGGAGGCAGCAAAGAAAAAAGAGGAATTGACGGGAGAAGCGTATGAGAAGAGTAAGCAGGCTGCAATAGACATGAACTCCCTGGCAGTCCAGTTCGATATCCTCAAGAAAATGGTGGAAGCGAACAGCCAGGCATACGTCATGCTGCTGCAGAAAACCAAACAGGCGGAAATCGATCAGGGGTTCATGGGACATAACATTACCGTAGTGAACCAGCCTACATTGCCGCTCTTGCCGGTAAGTCCCAATGTGAAGCGAATAATTCTGCTGGGAGCCATCTTCGGGCTGCTGGGAGGTATCGGGCTCGCGGTATTCCTGGACTACTTTGACGGAGCGGCCCAAACCGAGCGGGAAATTGAAAAAAGTTTGCGTGTTCGGATCCTGGGAGCAGTACCGCGCATACAATATGGCGGGCAGGACGCGTACGGAACAGGCGGTTCGTCGTTTCAGGATCTTGAGGCAAAAGCCGGAAATCTGGAATTTGTCGCTCACCGATTTCCTACAGCGCCGTTCACCGATGCAATCAGGATCGTTCACAACACTGCGAGCACCCTCGTCCCCGGGACTTCGGGCGCCACCATGTGCATTTCCAGTTCCCTGCCGCTCGAAGGAAAGACTCTCATCTCTGTGGTAATGGCAACGGTGGTGGCCTCTGAGAACAAGAAAGTTCTGGTGATAGACGGAGATTTAAGGCGACCCCGTATTCACCACATTTTCAACAGCACAGCTCATGATTCGGGGTTGAGTGACCTGATCACCGGCAAATGTCTCGACATCAAAGATGTAATTCGGAAATCGTCGGTTCCGGGATTGTATTACATGACATCGGGAACGCCTCCCGAAAACCCCGTAGCCTTGCTCAAGTCCGAAAGAACCCAAGACATTATGGAAGCCTGCAGAAAGGCATTCGATTTTATCGTTTTGGATGCACCGCCGGTGCTCGGACTGGTCGATGCCACGATTCTGTCCGGATATGCAGACGGCCTGATACTCGTGGCGAAGGCCGGGAGCACCCCCGTGGAAGTGCTCAGGCGGGCGAAGGAATCCGTATTCCGCGGGCAGGTGCGTTTGCTGGGAATAGTGCTTAACATGGCCGATGAAAAGGCACGGCGCTACAATTATTATCGGTATCGCTATTACGGGTATAACGAACATTATTCCACGCGTACTGCCTGAACATTTTCGAGCGACAGGAGTCCAACTCCTGCAGATGGACTTATCTTTGGATATCCCAATTTCTCTGGAATGCCGATCAGCGGCAAGGTTCCGAATTGATTTAGGGTAGTGTGATGTGTTGCGCTCAGCATGTGAAAGAATAAAAAATTTCTGAGCAACATGACGAAGGTTGCGTTCTGTCGGGTCTGTGGGAGGAGGTGCGGGCTCTTTGAAGGTCCGGGGAACCAATACCTGGCCCCTCACTGCCACCAGGACGTCCAACAGGGCAAGATCGCCTTATTTCTATAGGGATTCTCTAGAGTAGTGTCGGTTTTGATTACGCGAAAAAATTCGAAGACTGTCATTGCGAGGGCGAAGCCCGAAGCAATCTCCAATTAACCAAAACAGAGATTGCTTCGTCGTTCCACTCCTCGCAATGACATGGTTGGATCGTTCGAATGTGGGGTCATGAACGAATCCGACAGAACTTTCGAGAACTGCTATGATTCTCGCAAAGACAAAAATGATAACATTATTTCACGCTGAGTGTCCTCAGAAGAAAATTAAAGAACGGGCTGCCGGACTATCGGCGTGAATCGAACAAAGAGATCCACGGTGGACTCTCCAAAGGAGTGTTGTAGATGCCGACGATAACGCCCCAAGTCGCACACCTTATTGACAACTTGAAAGAATCGGTGACTCGGATGATGGCCGAAAGAAGCCTTATCAGCACCGACGATTGCACGGAGAAGCCGTCTCCGATCTGGAGCGAAGCCCTTGGCGCATTCAAATATCTGCTGAATCTGCCCACAGAAGATTTCCAGAACATCAGGTTCCACACCGAACTCATCGACCGTGGTTCAATGTGGCGCTACTGGGCTCCTTACCCCAAGTTGGATCCCGAAGCTGAGGCCAGGGACTTGGGCTATCTGAGCGCAATTGAAACCATACCCCAAGAGTATTGGCTGAGTGAGCCACCTTTGCCCTGTATGCCCCGACCGTTAGGTGTCAATTTTCAAGGGCACGTGGTCAACCCAAATATAGTCAGATACCAAACGTGTGTCGCGAATCTCTACCTGGCAGGCGCATTTCAGTTTATTGACGATTCACAGAACAAGCAGATTGTCGTTGAGATAGGCGGTGGGTCTGGTGGTCTGGCGCACGGCATGATCAACATTCTTGGCGGGAAAGTTACCTATGTGTTGATCGATCTCCCCGAGATGCTGCTGTTACAAGGAGCGTTTGTTGCTCTCCATAACCCGGCCAAGGCCGTCTATGTGTATGATAAGGCAACATTCACGCGTGACTTTGTATCTTCGGAGATCTTCGACTTCGATGTTGTGCTCATTCCAAATTATGTGGTGGACAGACTGAAAAATCTTAGGGATATCGCTATATTCATTAACATGCAGTCCTTCCAGGAGATGTCGGAGCAACAGATAAGGTCGTACCTCGGCCTGGCAAGAGACAAACTGAGCTACTGCATCTACAGCGACAATATTGATCGACATCCATACAACGAGAACCAGTTCCTTCTTTCCCATCTGTTACGAGAATACTTCGACCTGTACCCCGACCCGGAGTTCTACGAAAAGTTGTACAAGGGGATGGATCCATTCAGCTACGATTCTTACAAAAGATACTTTGGCTTTGGCGAAGGCGTAAGGAGAACCGATCGCAACATGATTGAAAAGATCCTCGTCAAGGGAACGAGAAAAGCCGACGAGGCTTTGGCCGTTGCAAAAGCCAAGAGGCTGGTGTCAATGATCCCGGGCATGAAACATGTCTCCAGGGTTGCAAGATTGGCAATGGGGTCGTGAGTCGCGTCATGCAGCGAATTAGAGCAAAGCGGACTAGTGTGGTGTCCCGCAAATAGCCTTCAAATCACCGGTTTGGTCGGCACGCGAATCAGTGTCATTGCGAGGAGCGACGCGACGAAGCAATCTCAAGCCCTTGGTCTGCAACTACACGAGATTGCTTCGCTTCGCTCGCAATGACAAAGCCGGCGTCCCTTGCTCGATGACAACTTCGGAAGAGGTTCAGATGGCCGGTTACGTAGGTTACTTGTGGGACAGCACACTAGAATGAGGACCACCTCAGTCTGAGCGAATTGCTCACCACCGAGACCGAACTCAGGGCCATTGCTGCTGCAGCGAACACCGGATTGAGGACAATACCGAAAAAAGGATAGAGCACTCCTGCTGCGATGGGTATACCCAGGACATTATAGAAGAAAGCCCAGAAAAGGTTCTGCTTGATGACCTTCATGGTTTTGAAAGACAGCCGGATAGCAGCCGGCACCAGGCGCAAATCGCTCTGCATCAACGTGATGTCTCCCGCTTCGATGGCCACGTCCGCACCCGCGCCGATGGCAATGCCGATATCGGCAGCCGTAAGTGCTGGAGCATCATTGATACCATCCCCCACCATGGCCACAACCTCGCCCCGCGATTGGAGCTTTCGAATTTCGTCAGCCTTGTCTGCCGGAAGAACCTCAGCGAGAATTTCGTCGATTCCCACTGCTCGAGCGACCGCACCAGCAGTTTTTTGATTGTCCCCCGTTATCATCATGGTTTTAAGGCCCATGTCCTTGAGAGCCCGCACCGCGTCAGCCGCGAATTCACGGGGAACATCCGACAGAGCGATGATTCCCACAGCCTTCTTTTCCTCGGCGATGAAGACAGTTGTTTTGCCTTCATCACTCAACGTTTTCGCGATTGCATCCAAACCGTTCATGGATACGGAATACTGGTCCATGAGCCGCAAATTTCCTAGCAACACGTGTTTTCGGCCAACCATGCCTTGGACGCCAAGTCCCGATAACGACGTGAAATTTTCTATGTTTGCGACTTGCACCCCTTCTTTTCGGGCTTGGGCTACTATTGCCTCTGCAAGCGGATGCTCGGACACCGCTTCCACCGAGAGAGCCGCCCGTAATATTGCCTGAGCTCCAACGCCGTCCGCGGGCACAACGTCCGTCACAACGGGTTTGCCCCTGGTAAGGGTTCCGGTCTTGTCGAATACGATTGCGGTCAGCTTGTACGCTTTTTCAAGGCTCTCTCCACCCTTGATCAGGATTCCCTTTTCAGCGCCAAGCCCAGTTCCCACCATCACGGCTGTCGGAGTGGCCAGCCCCATCGCGCACGGGCACGCGATGATCAACACGGAGACAAAGTTCAGAAGGGCCTGGCTGAATGTGGCTTCAGGAACCATAAAGTACCAGATACAAAACGTAGCAACCGCTATAACAAATACAGTGGGAACAAATATGGACGCGACTCTGTCCGCGAGCCGCTGGATAGGCGCCTTGGAACCCTGAGCTTCCTCCACGAGGCGAATGATTTGAGCGAGTGCGGTTTCGGATCCTATTTTGGTGGCCTTGAATGTGAAACTGCCGCTCCTGTTCATGGTCGCGGCAAACACCTCGTTTCCGGGCTCTTTGGCAACGGGGACACTTTCACCCGTGAGCATGGACTCATCCACCGCTGACGCGCCGGAAAGAACCACGCCGTCCGTTGGGATTTTTTCGCCGGGGCGTACGAGAACTACGTCGCCTTTTGCGAGTAATTCCACCGGAATGTCAGTTTCGACTCCGTTCCGCAGAATTCTGGCAGTCTTGGGTTTAAGCCCCACGAGCTTCTTAATGGCCTCTGACGTCTTTCCCTTTGCGCGAGCCTCGAGATAACGGCCCAGCAGAATAAGGGTGACGATCATGGCCGCGCTGTCGAAGTAGACATATTGCACCCCGGCGGACGCAAAGAAACCGGGGAAAAAGGTCACTACAGTTGAGTACACGTACGCGGACAAGGCCCCTACCGCTACAAGGGTGTTCATGTCCGTGGTACCTTGTTTTGCTGCCTTGTATGCGCCTATGAAGAAACGGGACCCCACCCAGAACACCACAGGAGTGGTCATGAGGAAAAGCGCAAGGAAGACCCAGAAACGAGGGACTTCCTCCAGAAAAGGAAACCAGTGCGGCATGGACCCCGCGTGAATCAAAACGCTGAGGACAAATCCCGAAAATAGCTTTATCTTCAACTCGCGCATTTCCTGGCGCCGCGCCCTTTCAATCGGGTCTTCATCCGATTCGCCGACCGCACCCAGGAATTGATAACCCGCATCGTCAAGCGCCTGTTTGTAGGCTTCCAGGTCTTCATGTCCCTCATGGATGATCTGAACTTTTGACGCTGCGAGATTTACCGACGCGTCTTTCACGCCCGGGACATTCTTGAGGATTCGCTCCACCCTTTGCACGCATGCCGCGCAGTGCATCCCGCCGACTGAAATGGTAGTCTTCATCGGTTGTTCGCTGCGAGACTCAGGGACTTCGTACCCGAGTTCCTCTACTTTGGACTTGATCGCGTCGTGAGAGACAAGCTCCGGATCGTATTCCACCGAGGCCTTTTCAGCAGCAAAATTCACCGATGCGCTGCTTACCCCTTCCAGCGATTTGATTCCCGTCTCGACACGGCGCACGCACGCCGCGCAGCTCATGCCTCGAATGTGTATCGTTACCTTAGCCAAGCTCATAACCCGCTTTCTCGATCTCTTTTTTCACAGTTCCCATATCCACGGAGCTTTCACTTTGAAATGTCGCCTGCCCTTTCTCCAAGTCGACGTTCACATCTGTTATCCCCTCGATGCCGGACAGCGCCTTGGATACGGCTGCCACGCAATGACTGCAGGCCATCCCCTTAATTTTGAGCGTTGATGTCATCGTATGTTCCCTTTCGATTGACGTATTACATGGGGAAACGGGGCCGTAATTTTCGCCAATCAACCCGAAACCGCCCTGCGTTTCCAGAATGCCATCAGTCCATCCTTACCCGGAAGGATCTGAACAAGCTCCCATCCTAGTACACCGCGTTCATTCAAAACGTCCACCAGCATTCGGGCTTCTTCCACGGGCATTTCTTCCAAAGAACATTCACCCTCTGCGGAACAAAAGACGGTCAGCCGGTTGAATGTGTCGTTTCCGTGCATAGTAATTTCATATTCAAAGCTGTGCATGTGACTTCCTTTCGCAGTGCGGCCTGGATGAATGCAACAAAAGATCACCGGAACCGAGACACTTTGGATAGAAAATAATGCACCCTTGCGCTTAATTCAATGGAGCCTTGGTGTACGTATGGGGATTCTCAAAAGTAATGTCAATACGGGTACGGGAGAAGATTCAACATTGCCATTGCGAGGGCGAAGCCCGAAGCAATCTCGAACTAATCAAACTGAGATTGCTTCGTCGTTCCACTCCTCGCAATGACATGATTGGCTGGTTGGAAATGTGGGAGAAAGTCATGAACTAATCCGACAGAATTTTCGAGAACTGTTACTTACCATTACGCTTTCACGAAAGTGATACGCATTCGCCAAGAGATTTCTGAGATTGCAGGGCTGGCGGCTCTCCTAAGCAAGTGATGAGACGTCTCTGCGTCGTCCGCAGCGAAGGAGTGCCCCCAGCCTGTGCCCGGAATTGAGTTCCCTGTGAAAAAGCGAATCCGTATGAGATGAAAAAGACTCTCTGTGAAAAGAGAGTCCCCCCATTTGACATATTTGAAAGCGAAATGCAATCAAGACCTGTTTTGCGGTAATTCCTCTATTTTAGGGCGATCGTAAATTTTTCCACCAGGTGGTCCGGATAGTAGGATAATTTGGCTTTGCGCAATCCCTCCACGCCGAGATCCTGTTCACGATTGACATACTTGGCGTGGGACCAGGTGCTTTGGCAAAATTGCTGATTAATGGCCGTGTACAGTCCGGGAATATCCGGATTCGCTTTTTCCACGTGAATAACTGCGGTATCATGATTGAGCATTTCCCCGAGAGCGAATGCTTCCACTTTGGAATCGATCAGTATAGCGCCCCCTTTGAAAGCTAGTATCCGATAATTGGTTAGAGCTTCATATATGGCTCGATCTTCGTGAAAAAGGCTCGAATTCTCGACACAGCTTCTCAGTTCACACCAGTCTTCTTGAAGTTCCAGGAAAGCTTCCGGAGCGATTTGATCGAGATCACGATATGCGAAGTCGTAGTGCTTGAGAAACCTGTTCAGATGATTTTTCTTTCTGTGAAATTTGTTTCCGGGTAACTTTATGAGGTTTTCCGCGAGGTACACGTAATCACTGTTGTCCCTATCTTCAGTTATCTGATGGACCGAATCGTCGACGTACGAGTCCACGAAGTCCTTACCTGCTCGGCACACGCGCGGCTGTTCGGGTGACTGACGCTTCAGCTCGCTCAACAAGAGACTCAGTGCCCGATCTTTGTTTCCCGGTCCCACCGGAGGCAGACCGAAACGTTTTCCGTCGTCACCTTGAATGCATATGAGAAGGCAATCGTCCCAGGTCGACCAGACGGGCTTGTAGCGAAGCCGCCACATGAAAAGATTGGTGAAGGTCAGTTCGGAGGTACGGGGCGGGTCCTGGGACAGAAATTCGTTGAATACCCCCCTGTCTTGAAGCTCCAGTTCTTTGAATTCCATACGTGATCCTCCCTCGCCCTCTCTTGCCGTCTTGCTTCGGAGGTTCTTTCCGGGTATCCTGTATCCTGTTCTTGCCTTAGCTAAAATCTATACTGCAGGCATTAAGACGGAGAAAGGAATAGCTGATGGGCGATGACGAATTGAAAACCCTCATTCTGCAAAAACAAACGAACGGCCGAATAACATGCGAGGCCGCGTGTGATCTCGCAAACGAAGCCGGGGTTCCTCCAAGGGAAATCGGCCGTTTGCTGGACGAATTGCACATCAAGATACAGGCTTGTCAGTTGGGTTGCTTCACATAAACCGCAGTACAGATCCCATCAATACTCTCCCGTTTCTCTCGCGGGTAGCGGTATGAGCGCATCCGTGCGGGTCCTGTGTACGTGCAACGTGACCCCTTTCGGATTCACCTGAGTCACGGTCGCACCGCCGATTTGCATCCCAGTCGTAATAAAGTACCCCCTGCCGTCAGGATCTTCCACCATGCCTTTGTAGTTGCCTTCCGAAACCTGGATCACTCCGACGAGCTTGAGCTGGGATCGATCAAATTTGCACAAGGGCATTGATGGCGGACATTCTGAGGGTAGCACTTCGGTGGGCTCTCTGAAGGGATCCCTTACTGCGAAAAACGGGGGATGCCTTTCCTCCGGAACTCCCAAGGCCGGAACCGGCACGGTACCCGGAGCGCGTCTTTTTCCCTGGGCAACAGCGGGTGGCTGTGGCTTGGGCTGGGCAGCGGGTTCGGGCGCTGCTTGCGTTGGAACAGCCGGCTGCGGAGACGGGGCCGTGGGAGAAACAGCCTGAGGAGATGGCTGAGGAGATGCAGGCTGAGCAGGGGCAGCCTCCGGCTGCGGCGGCGCAGGCGGTGGCGCTGCAGGCTGCGGAGCTGAGGGTTGTGCGGCAGGGGGAGCAACTTCTCCACGGGGGCGCCGTTTTCCCTCCTGCGCAACAGTTTTTGAAGGGGTGATCTCCGCGGGTTTCGGAGCGTCGGCAGGGACTTGCACGAGTATGACTTCTGCCGAAGAAGACCCGGCAGTCGGCTCGGCGATTTTGTCTTGAGCGGGAATCAGGTTCATGGTTACAGGCGCCTGAGATACCGCAGACGACAAGACAGGCGCGTTTCTTCCGAGAATGTTGTCTATGGCGAGATTTGCCTCGTCGCAGCCGGTGATCAATCCTGACAGCAAGATCGCCATACCGAACAAGTATATCGATTTGAACGAATCATGAGGCAGCCGTATCATCTTGAAACCTCTGAGCGATAGTCGGTCACTTTCTTTTCGCGGGAGGAGGCGCATGCCTCTGGGCAGCCTTCTTTTGGGTAATCGCTTTAATTTCTTCTTGCGACAACCTGCGGTAGGTTTCTCCGTTGATATCCGCGTCCAGCGCGATGATTTCCAGTTTTTTGGCCAGATCGCTTTCTCTCGACGTCAGACCGCCGGCCTTTCCGAGCCTTAGTGACGGAACGTTCACGATTCTCGGCAGATCGTTCAAGCTGGACAGGAACTGCCCCTGCTTGTGGTAATCGCCTCGCACGTTGAGCTGAATCGGGATGGTTGCATAAAATAACTCTTCATCTATGCGCTCTTGGAGAGGCACGAAGCGTTTCGCCACGAGGTTCGATTCCGAGAGCAAATCCGTTATTCTTTTCAGCAGCACCTCAATTTCCTGTTTTTCAGGTAGCGAGGCAACCATGGCCTGGAGCCTTTGTTCGAGTTCTGTAATTTGCGCCAGAAGTTTGGGCTTTTCGGCCAGGATGTTTTTCTGGTTGATTATGTCCACATCGAGTCTGCCTATGTCTACTTCCAGGGTGGCTATCTGATCCCGCATGTCCGAAATGAAGAGAAAGTAGAAACCCACCATGAGGAGCAAAACTATGGCCAGTACGATCAGGAGCCGCTGAATTCTCGTGAGCTTAAAGAATATCTCGTTTGGTGCTAGTGCCATACGTTTACCCTCACCGGAGGCTTCCCACAATTTTGAAGTTCATTGCGGCCAGAGACCCGGGGCCGGTCCCTGCAGTAACGATTTGCACGAGTTTCACATCGTTGAAAAAGGGCTTGTCATTGGGATTGCCCGGATCGAGCCAGGGTTGTTTTTCGGTAAATCCCTGTTTCACTTTCTGCAAATTCTGCACAAAATTAATGACTACCGTGT
This sequence comes from Desulfomonilaceae bacterium, assembly GCA_035319325.1. Lineage (GTDB taxonomy): Bacteria > Desulfobacterota > Desulfomonilia > Desulfomonilales > Desulfomonilaceae > DATHCX01. Next base: position 17,927 of record DATHCX010000011.1, on the reverse strand, counting down.
TATCCACCCCGATACCGTCAAGAGAGAAGCCTTTGCCCGTTTTACTGATGGAGGTCAGCCAGACCTCTTCGGGCATGGCCAAAGAAATGGCTGCCATGAACGGGGCCGGAGTGTCCCTCCTTTGGGTCAGCTTCTGAATGGTATCTACCTGTCGGTTCAAGCGGTCTATACGGTTCTTCAAGTCTTCGATTTCCTGGTTCTGTTTCTTGAGACTCTCGAGCTCTGCCTGCCGAACCCGCTTCTGATTTTCAAGGTCTGCCACTTTCCACGTGAAAAACAGATAGGTGAATGCCATCAACCCGAGAGCGGCAGCCAGAATAACCGCTGACAAAAACAGAAACTGCTTGAGCTCGCGTTTCCGAAGAATTTCCCTGATCGGAAGAAGATTGATCCTTACCATCAGACCTGCTTATCCCTTTCATCCCTCAGAGCGAGTCCTACAGCGACAGCCATCTGCGCTCCGATGGTGTTTAGATAATCCATGTCGAATATTTTTTCATTCACCTTGAGGCTCCTGAACGGATCGACGATTTCTACAGGAATGTTCAACTCCGACTCTATCGTAGAAACCAAACCGTATGTGGCCGCAGCCCCTCCGGCGAGAAATATCTTCTGAATGGGATCGTAGGAAACGTTTGTGGAGAAGAAGTCCAAAATTTTCTGAAGTTCGGAAACGAAATAATCTACGGAGCGTTGAAATATTTTCCGCAAATTTCGCGAATTAATTTTGTCCAGCTGGGCACCACGTTTTATATTTTCGGCCCGTTCGTAGGAAACGTCGAAGAACCGCATGATTTCCCGCGTTATTGAATCTCCGCCCAGTGGGAGATCACGGGTATACTGGGAAGCGCCGGACTTGATGATGTTAATATTTATCGTACTTGCTCCCACATTGACCAAGGCCACGATCTCTTCCTGGACATTCGGATAGCAGAACTCATACATGACTTCCAGCGCGAAGGGATCCACATCCACCACCACCGGCACCAGATTCAAAGACTTGAGCAGGTCCAGATACTCTGCCATGTAATCTTTTTTTGCGGCCACGAGCACCACTTCCATGGCGCCTTCTTTTTCGGGCCTGTCTCCCATGATGAAGAAATCAAGATTCACGTCCTTAATATCAAAGGGAATGTACGGTTCGGCCTCCATCTGAATCTGCTTCTCCAGCTGTGAGTCGCTCATGGAAGTCATGGTGACCTGTTTAATGATCACCGCTTTTCCGGAGAGAGATACAGCCACCTGTTTGTTTCTACTGGAAAATCCGTGCAGAGCTCGAACGGCATTACCCACCATGTCGGCTTTCTTTATGGATTTTTCAACTATGGCCCCATCCGACAAAGGAGCGAGACCGACGTATTGGAGTTCATACCCTTTTCTGGAACGATCGATCTCGACTATTTTTACCGAGTTTGAACCAATGTCCAACCCTATAATCTTAGAAACAGCCATCTTGCTTCCTTACGCGAAAGAAGGATCGCGCCGCCTTCGAGCCGCATGCCAAGAATACAGAAAAATCACATTATTGTCAATAAAAATTTGCTATTAAGGCAGGTTATCGTTTTTACCTAAACCATATTCTGGATTAAGGGCTCTGCTTGCGGACGAACTCCCCGGTTCAAACATGTAGACAGTCTCGTCAGGTTTCGCCATCCCAAGTTTTCGCTTTGCTACCTTTTCGATCGTTTTTTGGTCCGAGCGCATAAGAGTGACCTTGCGCTCGAGCCCTTTAATCGCTCCTACGAGATTCTTGTTTTCCGCCTCGAGCAGATATTTTTTTTCTTCCAACTTTTGCTTTTGAATCAGGGTTTGTTCACCCATGAGGATTCCAACTGCCGATACTGCGATGAAAAGCAAAGCAAACTCAAGATATTTGACCACCCGGCCGAGAATATGTTTCATGCGATCCCACGTGAGAGTCATTGTGCCCTGCTGTCCATGGTTTCTCCAATCCGGAATCTATATAGCCTAAAAGAGCCATTTCTTCAATTATTTTCTCAGTTATTTTTATTATCTATCAATTGTCATAATAAAATCGAGCAGTGCATCACGCGCACGAGTCGGCCCCGGCCATCGAAGAACGGCTTGCCGAAATGCTTCAAACCCGCCCATGAACTCGATCCATTTGCCACCCATCTGGCTTGAACGAAACAGTTCCGGACTCCCGTCCACAAAAACGTCTCTGTCCGCAAGAAATATGATCCGATCCATCAGATGGTGGAACTGGTGGCCGGCCTCTATGATGGTAAGGTCGTGCACCCTCCGCAGGTGCTCCAATAATCGTCGAATCCCGGATCGGCTGCTTCGGTCGACCATGTTGAGCGCTTCGTCCAGGATGACGACCACGGCACCCATTGCCAGCGCGCCGGCCAGAGCAAGTTTTTGCTGCTCTCCTCCCGAAAGAGTGTGCACCAGACGCTCTTCCATTCCTGAAAGTCCTGTCCATCGGAGCGCCTGTTCGAGTCTTTTCTCCATCTCCTTTTGGCTCAGGCCCAGATTTTCCAACCCGAAAATCACATCTTCCGCCACTGATATACCCACCAGTGAATCGTACGGATCACCACCCAGGTACCCGATCAGCTCCTGTCCGGAAAAATCGTACCGGATTGTTCCGGAAAGCGGCTGGAGGAGGCCTTTGAGTAGCTTGCACAGCGTGGTTTTTCCTGAGCCGTCCAGCCCGGTGATCAGCACCCATGAGCCCTTGGAAACAGTGAGGTTCAAGCCGCGGAATACGGGTTTTTCATGTGCGCCGTAGGCAAAGGAGACATTTTCGACAGAGAGCATGTGGAGATCGCAGGACAGTCGAGAAGCATCTTCGAACGTGCTTCATACCAATGCGTTTTCAAATACGTGAAATCGGGAAGGCACTTCTTGTAAAAAGTTCCTCCCCGAACCCCACCTCAAGAACTGTTATCACCCGCCGGCATCTGCATTTCCGCTGAGGAAATGCAGATGCCGGCGCATGATAGAAGTTTCTGGGAGCGGGTTTGGGCGGGACACTATTTACAAAGAGGCTCCCCCAATCTTACTTTTTTGAAAGCGCATTCGTATCAGACAAATAAGGGGGAAGATCGTTCAGGTCCGGGAACCCCCCGTTCTTGCCGATTTGCAATCAGCGTCAGCCTCACCATTCGAGCTGCGGTATTCCGATGAGGGTTGCCAATGGAATGCTGGCGGCACAGCACGAAAATGCCGAAGATGATGAGCCCAGGCAGGACGCGGAGAGCAGGCGATGCAATCGGGGAAACCCCTTCCCGGGAATTTTCCCCGATTACGCAACCCAGTCCGGAAAGATCTTATTTGGACTTAAATGTGTCAGTTATTTTTTCTCGAAGACCCTTCGGCTTGGCTGACGTTTTCTTCTTTTCCTGTTCAGGTTTTTTCTCGCAGAGTTCCACGAGAGAAACAGCCGCGTTGTCGCCCTGCCGGAAGCCCTTCTTGAGGACTCGCACGTAGCCGCCCTCACGGTTGGCGAACCGGGGCGCAATATCGTCGAACAGCATCTGCGCCACTCTCTTCGAGCGTATCACGGCCAGAGCCTGGCGCCTGGCATGCAGATCACCCCTTTTTCCCAGGGTGATCATTTTGTCGGCCAGACTTCTCAGGGCTTTGGCCCGCGCGTCGGTCGTCGTTATGCTCTCGTATTCAAGCAACGACGTAACCATGTTTCTCAGCATGGCCTCACGCTGAGAGGTTCTCATGCCCAGCTTATATTTTGCTTTCCTGTGGCGCATTTATATCTCCCGAATTTACTCGCCGATGTAATTTTCTCTCTCCTGGCGCATGCGTTCCAGTTCTTCCCTGCTCGGAAAATTCGGGATCGCCATGCCAAGGTGCAGTCCCATATCAGCGAGTATCTCCTTGATTTCATTCAACGATTTTCTGCCGAAATTTTTCGTTTTCAGCATTTCAGCCTCGGTTCTCTGCACGAGTTCGCCGATAAATTTAATATCCGCGTTCTTCAGGCAGTTTGCCGATCGGACGCTCAGTTCCAGTTCGTTGACACTTCTGAAAAGGTTTTCGTTTATTTCCGGTTCCCGCTGAGGTTTTTCCTCGTGTATTGCCTTTTCCTCTTCCTCGAAATTCAAGAATACGAGAAATTGTTCCCGCAATATCTTGGCCGCCTGAGCGAGAGCGTCTTCGGGATAGACGGCTCCGTTGGTCCAGATTTCCACGGTGAGCCTGTCGTAGTCGGTTCTCCGGCCTACGCGGGCATTCGTTATTTTGTAGCTCACTTTGCGAATGGGCGAAAAAGCCGCGTCCAGTGCCAGTGTTCCTATGGGTGCGTCTTCGGGTTTGTTCAGTTCGGCAGGCACGTACCCTTTGCCCCATTCCACGGTCATACTCATGGAGAGGCGACCCTCTTTGGAGAGGCTGGCAATAATCTGATCGGGATTGATTATGTGCACGGTCTCGTCGGTAATGATGTCGCCCGCGCGAACTTCTCCCTCACCGGCGGCCTCCAATTTGAGCGTTTTCGGGTAATTGGTGTGCAGTTTCAATTGCACTTTTTTCAAATTCAAAATCAGATCGGTGACGTCTTCTTTGACCCCTTGAATCGTCGAAAACTCGTGAAGAACGCCGTCGATCTTAACCTGGGTGATGGCAGCACCTTGCAATGACGAAAGAAGTACGCGCCGCAAGGAATTGCCAAGGGTGATTCCGAACCCTCTTTCCAGAGGCTCGCACACGAACTTCCCGTAAAAAGGGGTATGTGTCGCCTCATCCACCTCCATGCGGCGAGGCCGGATGAGTTCCGTCCAACTTCGTCTCATCAAGGTTTGCCCTGTTTCATTCATTGGTTTCCCTCGTTATTAGGCGCAAAATCTCGTCACGAGAATCTGGATCAGATATGGGGAACCGCTCTCCCTATGAGTTCGCCGCTTCAGCGACACGTCGGTCCGTTTCCTCCGGCATGGTTCGCCTGTTTCAAACGGCCGGCAGGAGGTTGACGCCTGTTCCTATTTTGAATAGAATTCGACGATCAACTGCTCTTTTATCGTTGGAGGCAATTCCTCTCGCGTGGGTAACGCCTTCACCACACCCTTGAAATTCTCGGCATCAACTTCAAGCCATTCAGGCATTCCCCTTCGGCTCACGGTCTTGAGCGACTCTTCGATGGCCGCAATACTTCGGCTGCCCTCTCTGACCTCAACAGCATTGCCCGGCTTGGTCAGGAAAGAGGGAATACTCACCTTGCGCCCATTTACCTGGATATGTCCATGGTTGACGAGTTGCCTGGCTTCTGCTCTGGATGCAGCGAATCCCATTCTGAAAACCATGTTGTCCAAGCGGGATTCCAGAAGAAGAAGCAGGTTCTCACCCGTAACACCTTTTTTCTGCTCTGCCAGATGAACATATTTTCGGAACTGCTTCTCAAGCACTCCGTAAATGCGTCTCACCTTCTGCTTTTCTCGAAGTTGGATGCCGTAGTCAGTATACTTCGGACGACCCTGACCGTGCTGCCCGGGCGGATAGTTTCTTCTTTCCACCGAGCACTTATCCGAAAAGCACCGGTCCCCTTTGAGAAACAGTTTTGTCGTTTCTCGACGGCAGAACCTGCAGACTGAATCTCGATAGCGTGCCAAGCGTGTCTCCTTTAAGTGGTTCCTTTGTTGCTGCTACTTTTAGACTCGTCGTCGCTTTGGCGGCCGACAGCCATTGTGAGGTATGGGAGTTACGTCCTTGATCAGGGTAATTTGGAATCCTGCGGCCTGCAGCGCGCGCAACGCGGCTTCTCTGCCTGCCCCCGGACCCTTGATCAAAACCTCTACGCTCCTCATTCCCTGTTCCTGGGCTTTTCTAGCAGCGTCTTCCGCCGCGAGCTGCGCTGCGAAAGGCGTTGACTTTCTGGAACCTTTGAACCCTTGGGTACCGGCTGACGACCACGCGACAACGTTTCCTTCAAGATCCGTTATGGATACGATGGTATTATTGAACGTGGACTGAATATGGGCCACCCCTCTGGGAATATTCCGTTTTTCTTTCTTCTTACGAACCGCTCGCCTCTTTGGCATTGACCTCTCCGTGCAAAGATTTCCCGGTTAACGGGAACCTCTTTATTTCATCGTTCGGACCGCAATCTGATGTCATACCCGCGTTCCGAGAAAAACCGGGCGTCACCACCGGTTCCCGGCGGCGGCCCGGATGCGATCCATTACTTGCGCTTACCGATCTGCATTTTCCGCGGTCCCTTGCGGGTCCGGGCGTTGGTGTGTGAGCGCTGGCCCCGTACCGGCAGCCCGCGGCGATGCCGCAAGCCCCGGTAACAACCGAGATCCATGAGCCTTTTGATGTTCATACTAATTTCACGGCGAAGGTCGCCTTCCACTTTGTATGCACGATCAAGCACTTCGCGGATCTTGGCGACGTCCACCTCACTGAGTTGATCCGTCTTCATACTCGGATCCAGACCGGTTTCTTCCAGAATCCGGCGGGCAGTCGTCCGTCCAATCCCGTAAATGTATGTCAGCGCAATTTCCATGCGCTTGTTTTTGGGAAGGTCAATCCCTGCAATACGCGCCACGATCTTCCTCCTGGCGATGAAACAGAACGGGCAGGGTTTAACCCTGACGCTGTTTATGTTTTGGATTCTCGCAGATCACTCTTACGGTCCCTTTTCTTTTGATGATCTTACACTTGTCGCAAATTTTCTTTACCGACGCCCTGACTTTCATGGGCCCTCCTGATCCTCGCGGGAAACCAGCCCCTAACTCAAGATCTTTTCAATCTGCCGAAAGATCTCGTCAATGGGACCGACTCCCTTGACGCGGCGCAGCAACCCTTTCTTATCGTAATAGTCAATAAGAGGCGCCGTCTGGTTGTTATAGACCGTCAATCGTTCCCTGATTGTGGCCTCACTATCATCGTCCCTCTGATAGAGTTCGCTGCCGCAAGCGTCGCAGACACCCTCTTTCTTGGAAGGATTAAACATCACGTGATACATCCTGCCGCAAGCAGAATTGCGACAGGTGCGCCGGCCGGAAAGCCTGGCCACCAGTTCCTCGTCGGGAACATCCACCAGGACGGCATGATCGATGGATTTCGACTGCTTGGTCAGGATATTGTCCAGTGCCTGAGCCTGAGGTAAAGTCCTGGGAAATCCGTCGAGCATATAGCCCTTATCGAGATCCGGCTTCGTGAGCCGCTCTTCCACAACGCCTATAACCACGTCGTCCGGAACCAGCTCCCCTTTGTCCATATAGGTCTTGGCCTTGAGACCCATGGGGGTGCCTTCTTTCAGAGCGGCCCGAAAGATGTCTCCGGTGGAAATCTGAGGCACGCCGAGTTTGTCGATGAGCTTCTTGGCTTGTGTGCCTTTCCCTGAACCTGGTCCTCCCAATAGTACGATTCTCATATTACCTTCCTGTTTTGTCGGAGCGGCTTACCGCCTCCCCTTAATCCGGCCCGTTCGGATGAATCCCTCATAATGCCGCTGGATCATGTGCGACTCAATCTGAGTCAGCGTGTCCAGCGCAACGCCGACCACGATGAGAAGCGACGTTCCACCGAAATAGAAGGGCGCATTAAAACGATGAATGAGGATCGAAGGAAGTACGCAAACTACGGAAACGTAGATGGCCCCCCCAAAGGTGATTCTCGTGAGCACCTTGTCTATGTACTGGGAAGTCTTCTTTCCCGGCCTGATTCCCGGAATATATCCGCCGTACTTTTTCATGTTTTCCGCCACGTCCACCGGGTTAAACGTGACCGCAGTATAAAAATAGCAGAAAAAGATGATCAGCCCTACGTAAATCAACTCGTACACGCCGGTTGCAGGCCTGAGCCACGAGGTAATGGACGTGATGATCGGAACATCCAGAAACTGCGCGATAGTGGCGGGGAATATGATCAACGACGATGCGAAAATCGGGGGAATAACCCCGGCGGTGTTCACCTTCAGCGGCAAATGAGTGCTTTGTCCGCCGTAAACACGCCTGCCTACCACTCGTTTCGCGTATTGCACAGGTATCCGACGCTGACCCCTTTCGACGAAAACGATAATGCCAATCACCGCAATCATGATTGCGAAAAGCAGGAGCAGCACCAGGAAGCCCATATCACCGGTCTGTACGAGCTGAACCGTACTGCCCACAGCGGACGGCATTCTCGCCACGATGCCTGCAAATATGATTAACGATATGCCGTTACCAATACCTCGCTCCGTGATCTGCTCCCCGAGCCACATAATGAATGCGGTGCCTGCGGTCAGCGTGATCATGGACAAGATCACGAAGGAAACCGGGGATATGTACACCATATTTTCGGTCTTGGCCAGACCGATACTGATACCCATTCCCTGAATAAGGGAAAGCACCACGGTGCCGTAGCGGGTGTACTGAGTAATCTTTTTCCGACCGGCTTCTCCCTCCTTCGAGAGTCGCTCCAGGTGCGGGACCACCACGGTCAGTAATTGCAAAATAATGGACGCACTAATGTATGGCATGATCCCCAGCGAAAACACGGAAAAATTCTCCATCGCGCCGCCGGTGAACATGTCGATAACGCCGAAAAGCGTCTGCGAGTATTTGCTAAACACCTCCTTCAGCATTGCCGTATTTATGCCCGGCGTGGGAATGTGCACGCCTAGACGATATACGAGCAGCATCAGGAGCGTGAAAATCACCCTGCGTTTGAGTTCCGGGATTTTAGCTATGTTGCCGATGGAACTTATCACGGCGGGATTCTCCTACTTTAGTAACCGGTTTTGGGCTTGGGCATCGGGAACACGGCTTGCTACCCTTCCACCACGCCGCCCGCAGCTTCGATCTTGGACCTGGCCTGCGAACTTATCCTGTCCAGCTTGACCGTATACGCGCCGGAAACGTCGCCGCCGGCCAGGAGTTTGATGGGCCCCCGCCTGTTGACGATTCCTTTTTCCCGGAGCAGTTCCGGGGTTACGGCAGTTCCCGCGTCCAGGCGGGACAGATCTTTCAGATTCACGATGTTGTAATACACCTTGAAAATATTTGTGAAGCCTTTCTTTGGCAGCCGTCTTTGCAACGGCATCTGGCCGCCTTCAAAGCCAGGAGAAATTTTTCCACCGGATCTGGCTTTCTGGCCCTTGTGCCCTTTCCCGCAGGTTTTGCCCAAGCCGGAGGATTCCCCGCGGCCGACTCTCTTGCGCTTCTTCTTACTCTGGGGTTTTTGCAGGTTCGACAGATTCATTTCGCTCTCTCCATCCGGTCGCGGAACCTACTCCGCCACCTCTTCCAAATCAATCAGATGTTCCACCTTCCGGATCATGCCCCGGATCTCAGGGGTGTCCTTCACAAGGCGGCTCTGATTCATCCTTTTCAGCCCCAGGCCGATCACCGTCTCTTTTTGAGACTTCTTCGATTTTATGAGACTCTTTTTCAGGGTCAGCTTAAGCATTGCTCGGCTCCTCTGCCTTTTCCGATTCTTCTTCGCCGGAGCCCGCTTTGCCGAGTTTCCTGGCAATCTGCTGATGGGTTCGGAGCCCCTTCAAACCCTGAAACGTCGCTTTCACCACATTATGAGGGTTATTGGTCCCTATGCATTTTGTGAGAATATCCCGAATGCCCGCAGCTTCCATCACCGCACGGACGGCTCCCCCGGCGATCACCCCTGTTCCGGACCCGGCGGGTTTCAGCAGGACCTTGGCCGCCCCGTATTCGCCGATAATCTCGTGAGGAACGGTTCCGTTTATGATGGGAATCTCCACCATGGAAGATTTCGCGCGATCGACACCTTTTCGTATCGCCTCGGGAACTTCGTTGGCCTTGCCCAGACCAAACCCGACACGACCCTGTCCGTCGCCAACTACCACCACTGCGCTAAAGGAGAATCTCCTTCCGCCTTTGACCACTTTGGCAACACGACTCAGGTGGACCACTCGGTCTTTCAATTCCCCTTCAGTAGCCATATCGGATCTACCAAGCAAGGGCGCTCCCTCCTTCTGTTCTAGAAGTTCAGTCCTTCTTCACGAGCACCGTCAGCCAATGCCTTGATTTTGCCGTGATACAGATAAGGACCTCGGTCGAAAACCACTTTTTCTATGTTTTTTTCTTTTGCTCGGGCTGCGATTCGCTTGCCGACTTCACGAGCCACATTCTTGTTAAAGGGGTCGCCCGCCTTTCTGCGAAACCCCTTGTCAAGTGTGGAAGCCTGAACAAGAGTGACACCCGAAATATCGTCCACGATCTGGGCAAAGATATTCTTGTTCGACCGGAAGACCGTAAGCCGGTGGCGTTCCCGGTTTCCCGCTACCTTGAAGCGGACCCTTCTGGCCCTGTTCGTTCTGGACTCCAGTTTTTCAGCTACAGAAACCATGTATCGTTCCTCTCATCAATGGCCGAAACTCACGCTCGCATGCCAAAACTACTTCGCACCGGCCTTGCCCACTTTACGCCGGATCTGTTCACCGAGGTAGCGAATGCCTTTGCCTCTGTAGGGCTCGGGTTTGCGCACCCGGCGAATTCGTGCGGCCATTTCACCGACCTGCTGTTTGTCGATGCCACGTACGTGAATCGTGGTGTTCTTCTCCACCTCGACGGTAATTCCCTCCGGAATCGCAACCACTACCGGATTGGAGTAGCCCACGTTCAGAGTGAGAGCGTCTTGCGTGGCTTCGGCACGGTAACCGACTCCCTGTATTTCCAGGGACTTGGTAAACCCGCTCGTAACACCCGTCACCATATTCTGAATCAACGTGCGCATCAAACCGTGCATGGACCGGCATTTGCGATGTTGATCCACAACCGATACGCGAATGAACGAATCATCCATATCGACCTGTACGAGGTCCGAAACCGACATGTTGAGTGAACCCTTCGGGCCTTCCACGGTCAACAAAGGTGCGGCCAAGGTTATCTTGACCTTTTCAGGTATGGCTATAGGGGCCTTGCCTATTCTGGACATCAGTGAAGCTCCTGAATTATTCCTGTTACCAGATGCTGCAAAGCACCTCTCCGCCGATTTGCCGACGCCGGGCCTCCTTGTCGGTCATGATGCCCTGGGAGGTGGAAAGCACGAGTATTCCGACGCCGCCGTGGCTCTTGACCGCATGATCCTGGCCCACGTACACCCTGCGGCCGGGCCTGGAAACGCGCTTGAGCCCTTCGATGACGCACTGGGTCTCGTCGTCGAATCGCAGCGTCAGTTTCAGAACACCCTGCTTGTTCTTTGCAGATCGTATGACCTTGTATTTCTTGATATACCCTTCCTCTTTCATGATCTGCGCAACGCCGATCTTGAGATTCGAGGCGGGAATCGTAACCTGTTCCTTGCGTGCCTGCCTGGCATTGCGGATACGCGTCAACATGTCCGCTATGGGATCTGTCATGCTCATTTCAGCAGTCTCCTACCAGCTCGATTTGACCATGCCGGGAATATGACCTTTCAAAGCCTCATCCCGGAGGCAGATCCGGCACAAGTGAAACTTGCGATAGTACGCTCGGGGGCGTCCGCAAATCTGGCATCGGTTGTACTGCCTGACCGCGAATTTCTGAGGCCTGGCAGCCTTCACTATCATAGATGTCTTGGCCACGCTTCCTCCTTGGAGGCAAATCTTACTTCCTGAACGGCATTCCGAGGAGCGTCAGCAGCTCACGAGCTTCCTCGTCGTTATGTGCCGTGGTTACGATGGTAACGTTCATTCCTCGTATTTTTTCGATCTTATCGTAATTGATCTCCGGGAAAATGATCTGCTCTCTGATTCCCATGGAGAAATTCCCGCGACCGTCAAAACCACGAGGGTTAATTCCTCTGAAGTCACGCACTCGGGGAAGGGCTATGTTGATCAGCTTGTCCAAAAAATGGAACATGTTGTTCCTTCTCAAGGTGACTTTGCAGCCGATGGTCATCCCTTCTCTGAGCTTGAAGGAGGCTATGGACTTCCGGGCTTTACGGAGCACGGGCCATTGTCCTGTGATAACTGACATTTCCTGCTGAGCGTTCTCTAGGGCCTTGGGATTCTGAATTGCTTCGCCCAAACCCATGTTTACGACCACCTTTTCCAAAACCGGAACCTGCATCGGATTCTTGTACTTGAACCGATCCATGAGAGCCGGTACAACGGACTTCAGGTAATATTCCTTCAGACGGGACGCCATAACCGTATTCCTTCTAACTCTCCAGCTGTTCCGAACACTTCTTGCAATATCTGACCCTGCTGCCGTCATCGAGGAGACGCACGCCGGTCCTCGTGGCTTTGGAGCACTTGGGGCAGACGAGCATAAGCTTGGCAACTCGTATGGGAGCTTCCTTCTCGATAATTCCGCCCTGCTGTCCGGCGCGGCCTCCGGCCTTCGTGTGCCGTTTCACCATATTGAGGCGTTCGACCAGGGCAGTTTCCTTTTCGCTGAAGACTTTGAGAACCTTGCCCTGTCTTCCCTTTTCTTTGCCGGCCAGAACCTTAACCTTGTCGTTTTTCCGTATGCGAGCCATATCAAAGGACCTCCGGCGCCAGAGAGACAATCTTCATGAACTTCTTGGCCCGTAGTTCCCGGGCCACCGGTCCGAAGATGCGGGTTCCGATCGGCTCCATCTGGTTATTTATCAGCACGGCTGAATTATCATCAAACCTGATGTACGATCCGTCGGGCCGGCGGACTGCTCTCCGGGTTCTCACTACCACGGCTTTATGGACCTCTCCCTTTTTCACCTTCGAGTTGGGAATGGCCTCCTTCACCGAGACGACCACTACATCGCCGACACTCGCGTATTTGCGCCTGGTTCCTCCCAGGATCTTGATGCAAAACAGCTCCTTCGCCCCAGAGTTGTCGGCAACGTCCATACGGGTCTGCTGCTGGATCATACGCCACCTCCGGGGAGAGCCGCCTCTTTCACGATCTTTTGGACTCGCCAGTTCTTATTGCGGCTCAGAGGACGGGTTTCCACGATCAGCACCTCATCCCCGATACGGCAGCGGTTCTCTGCATCATGGGCCATGAACCGTTTTCTCCGGCGGACGAATTTCTTGTAGACCGGATGCAATACCGTCCGACTCACTTCCACGACGACGGTTTTGTCCATCTTGTCGCTGATGACCACTCCGGTCCGCACTTTGCGCTGCTTCCTGCTGTCAGAGGCGTTCGTCATTTAGACGCCTCCTTTTCTCTCATTATAGTCTTCACCCGGGCTATATCCCTTCGGAGCTTCTTGAGACGCGCGGTCTTTTCAAGCTGGCCCGTGGCATGTTTGAAGCGGAGTTTGAATTCTTCTTCACGGAACTCCTTCTCCTTGCTGGCCAGCTCGTCTACTGAGAGATCCCTGAGTTCTCGCGGTTTCATAGCAACTCCTCACGAACCACAAAACGCGTTTTGAGGGGGAGTTTCCGGGCGGCAAGTCTAAAGGCTTCCCGTGCCACTTCCGTCGATACCCCTTCCATTTCGTACATGACCCGGCCGGGTTTTATCACGGCCACCCATTCTTCGGGAGCGCCCTTGCCCTTGCCCATACGAGTTTCAGCGGGTTTCTTGGTTATCGGTTTGTCCGGAAACACGCGGATCCAGATCTTGCCACCTCTCTTGACGTGGCGAGTCATGGCGATACGAGCCGCCTCTATCTGCCTGGAAGAAATCCACCCCGGTTCCAGAGCCATGAGGCCGAATTCTCCGAAGGAGATGTGTGTGCCTCGCAGGGGCTGGCCTCCGGTACGGCCTTTCTGCATCTTTCTGTGTTTGACTTTTTTCGGCGCAAGCATATCAACTCTCTCCCGCCACAGCCTTGATCAATTCACCCTTGAATATCCAGACCTTTACGCCGATCACTCCGTATGTCGTGGATGCCTGGGCGAAGCCATAATCGATATCGGCCCTCAACGTATGCAGGGGGACCCGACCTTCCCGGTACCATTCCCGTCTCGCCATCTCGGCTCCGCCTAGCCGTCCTGCAGTGGCGATCCGGATGCCTTTCGCTCCCGACTTCAGTGCGCTCGTCACGGATTTTTTCATGGCTCTTCTGAACGCGATCCGGCGCTCCAATTGCTGGGCGACATTCTCAGCTACGAGTTGGGCGTCAATTTCGGGCCTCCGGATCTCCTTGATGTCCACGATAACGTCTCGTTCCGTGATCCTCAGGACCTCGCGCCGCAGCTTCTCTATCTCGCTCCCTTTGGGACCAATGACGATTCCCGGCCGCGCGGTGTGGATGATGAGCCTGATCTTGCCCGCGGCCCTCTCGATCTCGATTTTGGAAATACTGGCCTGCGCAAGCCGTTTCTTAACAAATTTCCGGAGGTTCAGGTCCTCGATGAGGAAATCCCCGTATTCCTTTTGGGAATACCATCGAGAATCCCACGTTCGGGTGACGCCCAAGCGGAATCCGTGCGGATGTACCTTCTGTCCCAAAGTAACCCTCCTGGGGGTATTCGAGGCCCGGGAGTTCCCGATCCTCGTGAAGCAAATCTATTTTTCTTTCACCGCCACGCTTATGTGGCTGGTTCTTTTTCTGATTCGCGTTGCCCGGCCCATGGCCCGCGGGCTCCATCGTTTTGCGGTCGGGCCCTCGTCCACGGTGATTTTGCTGATAAACAGCTTGTCCTCATCGACGCCGCTGGACTGGGTAGCGCTCCCGAGAGCAGCCTGAACCACTTTCCTGATCATGGCCGCAGCTTTTTTCGGTGTGAACTGCAACATTCCAAGTGCGGATTCCACCGGCATTCCTCGGACCAGATCCGCCACCAGCCTGGCCTTGCGCGCAGAGATGTGCGCATACCTGAGGGTTGACTCCCATTCCATTACTTTCTCCCCTTCTTGGCTTTTCTGTCCCCGGCATGGCCGTGAAAAGTGCGGGTCGGAGAGAACTCGCCGAGTTTATGGCCGACCATGTTCTCGGTGACGAACACGGGTATGAATTTCTTGCCATTGTGAACAGCGAACGTCAGGCCCACCATCTCGGGAATGATCGTCGATCGCCTGGACCACGTTTGGATTACCTTGCGTGACCCCGTCTCCCTGGACTGAGCCACTTTTTGCAGCACGTGATCGTCCACAAAAGGACCTTTGTGTACCGAACGAGGCATTGCTATCACTTCCTTCGCTTAACGATGAACTTGTCGGACGGTTTTGTCCTCTTGCGAGTCTTGTATCCTTTCGTCGGAACGCCCCAGGGGGTTACCGGATGGCGGCCGCCGGAAGTCCGACCCTCGCCGCCGCCATGCGGATGATCGACGGGGTTCATGACCACGCCCCGGACCTTCGGGCGCCGGCCCAGGTGCCGGGTGCGACCGGCCTTTCCCAAGGAAATCTTCTCGTGGTCCAGGTTGCCCACCTGACCTACCGTTGCGCGGCACCGGTCGAGAAACATCCGGACTTCTCCAGAGGGGAGCTTAATCTGGACATAGCCCTTTTCCTTGGCCATGAGTTGGCCGTACGTACCTGCCGAACGGATTATCTGGCCGCCTTTGCCGATCTTCATCTCCACGTTGTGGACCATGGTGCCCAGAGGAATGTTCTTCAGGGGAAGGCAGTTTCCGGGCCTGATGTCGATCTTGTCGCCGGCGACTACCGTGTCGCCCACCTGCAAACCCGAAGGCCACAGAATGTAGCGTTTGTCGCCGTCGGCATAATTGACGAGCGCGATGCGTGCGCTTCTGTTCGGGTCGTATTCCACGCTCGCCACTTTTCCCGGAACGTCCATCTTGTCTCTTTTCAGATCGATTTTCCGGAATAACCTTTTATGACCCCCGCCTCGATGTCGCACCGTCAATCTACCGTTACTATTACGGCCGCCGTTCTTGGTGTGTCCCTTGACGAGCGACTTCAGGGGCTCGTCCGTCGTGATTTCCTCAAAGGCGAATCCGGTCCTGAACCTGATTCCAGGAGACGTAGGTTTGAATTTCTTAATGGCCATAATCCAGTCCTTGCATCTGTTTCGCACTCGGCCGTTTGCCCTGGCCGCGGCCGTCACGTGATTGCGGAAGTGTTACACGCCCTCAAAAAAGTCGACGCGATCGCCTTCTTTCAGAGTGACTATGGCTTTTTTCCAGTTTCTTCGCCTGCCGATGCTTCGCCCGAGCCTCTTGCGTTTTCCCATGCGATTCTGAGTACGCACGGACAAGACCGTCACTTTGAAAAGTTTTTCGATGGCTTTTTTTATCTCGGACTTGTTTGAGTCCAGATTCACCTCAAAGATGAGCTGATTATTGTCGTCCTTCAGAGTTGAGCCCTTTTCGGTGACTATGGGGCGTCGGATGATCGTATAATGGTCCATCAGCCCAACCTCTCGTGAATTACCGGCACAGCGCCCTGCAGGAGCACAAGCCGGTCGTAGCGGAGCACATCGTAGACGTTCAGACCCTCTGTGGGCAAAACCAGTACTTCGTAAATGTTACGAGACGATCGTCGCAGTGTCTCGTCTCTTTCTCCCACCACAAAAAGCGTTTTTTGCGATTCGAGCCCTAATGCTCGTACGGTTTCCATGAACAGTCTGGTTTTCGGCGCTTCCAACTCTATCTTATCGAGAACCATGAGCTGATTTTCTTTGAGTTTTGCACTGAGAACCGATCTCAAGGCTGCTTTTCGCACCTTCTTGGGAATGGAAAACTCGTATGAGCGGGGCTTGGGACCGAATATCGTACCTCCGCCCGTCCATATGGGCGATCGATTCGTGCCGGCTCGTGCACGACCGGTTCCTTTTTGACGCCAGGGCTTTTTGCCGCCACCGCGAACCTGACCTCTGGTTTTGGTGGAAGCGGTTCCCGCGCGGCGTTTGGCCAATTGCCAGACAACCACTTTCTGGACCATGTCTTCCCGGACCTCGACGCCGAACACGCCGTCGTCCAGTTCGATGGAGTCCACTTTCTCGCCTTTCTGATTGATCACATCTACCAAGGCCATCAGCTTTTCCTTATGAGAACGATCGCCCCTTTTGGTCCAGGGACGGGACCTTTCAGAAAGATCAGATTTTCATCAGGCCGCACTTCGATAACTTTCACACTGGGAGCCGTCACTTGCACTCCGCCCAGTCTGCCGGGCATGCGTTTTCCCTTGAAGACCCTGGACGGCCACGCGCACTGACCAATTGAACCCGGAATTCTGTGGGAGCGCGAGCCGTGGGTCTCACGGCCGCCGCCGAAATTCCATTTTTTCTGAACCCCGGCGAATCCCTTGCCTTTACTGGTTCCGATTACCTTCACCGTATCGCCGGCAGTGAACACGTCAGCCCGAATCTCCTGGCCCAATTCAAGCGAATCCGAATCGACGGCGGAAAATTCCTTGAGAACCTTACATGGCGCCACGCCCGCTTTTTTGAAATGGCCCATCAAAGGTTTATTCACCTTGTTCTCTCTGGCCGCGCCGAATCCGAGCTGAATCTTGGAGTTGCTCATTTTCTGGACCACCGTACAGGGGCCGACTTCGACTACGGTGACGCCAATCGCTTGACCCGCCTCGTCAAAGATCTGAACCATTCCAAGTTTTTTTCCGATCATTCCGTTAACCATATCCAGCTCCTGAGCGATATGAATCGGCCTAAGCCTTGATCTCCACGTCCACACCCGGGGAGAGATCGAGTTTCATGAGCGCGTCAAGGGTCTGCTGGGTAGGTTCCAGAATGTCCAGCAGCCGCTTGTGAACCCGGATCTCGAACTGTTCCCGGGATTTCTTGTCTATGTGCGGAGATCGATTCACCGTGTATTTGAGAATTCTAGTGGGAAGAGGTATCGGCCCGGCAACCTTCGCGCCCGTCCGCCATGCGGTGTCCACGATCTCAGCAGCCGATTGATCCAGAAGCTTGTGATCGTAGGCCTTTAACCTGATCCTGATTTTGAGAGCTTGCATATCCATAGTCAAAACCTCGCACTGAATAGCAACCCGCGTCCGCTACTCAATGATTGCTGAGACAACGCCGGCGCCGACGGTTCGTCCGCCTTCCCGGATTGCGAATCTGAGACCTTCTTCCATGGCTATCGGGGTGATCAGGTGACCTTCAAGGGACACGTTGTCGCCCGGCATCACCATCTC
>DATHCX010000010.1:0-6846 GCA_035319325.1 Desulfomonilaceae bacterium | reverse complement strand
GAAAAATCCTGTTCCACCAGAAGCAGCCGTTCACCTGCAGCAGCAACCGCACGAGCGATGCGATCGGGGTCAATCCCCAACACCTGACCGTCGTACTGCTGAAAAAAACCGATGACGGCGGTTTTCAACGCGGAGGGCTCCGCTCGAACTCCGACGAGCGCCGCTTCCAGATCATGCACGAGACGGCCGGGAATCGTGAAAAAATCTCCCGCAACGAGAGCCTGTCTCACTCTGCGGCCGCCGGGTCCCAACCACAGGTGAACCCGTAACGTCCCCGCGCTCGTCTGGGTTATCGAGCGAATCGGTTCCCCTTCGCAATCGGGACGAAACCGGGATGTGATCCATTCAGGTCCCTCAAAATAGGGAAGTTCTTCGCAGAGCCGCGTCTTTTCACGAAGGGTGAGATCTCCGTGTTCCATGCGCACGCCGAGCTTGCAAGCGAACTCATCTGCCAGGTGTTGTTTGACGGCGCCAGTGGAAGGGCACGGGTCAACCAGGTCCGACAGAAAACATATCCGTTCCATCAGCGATTCTATTTCCCTTTTCTTCAATTTTTCCACAGGCACGCGAAGCGCTCTCAAGAACACATCAACCTCGTTTTTCACAAGGATGGTTCCCTGAAACATGAATCCACCGGAAATAGTAACCCCGCCGGTTCCCGATATTTTCCGCCCGTCCACCTCGATATCGTTGCGAGGCCTGAAAGTGGCCCTGATTCCGCACCTGGACAGAGCCGAGGCCGCTATGCTGCAAATCTGGTGAAGAATGTCTTCATAGGGTCCCAGAAACGGTTCTTCGCCGGGAATGCCGAACAACTCCCAGCCAAGCCCGGATTCCTGAAAAAAGATACTGCCTCCGCCCGTGTGCCGCCGGTTCACGTCAATGCCGTGAGCCCGGCAGTAATCCGAACGAATTTCCAGGTCCACGTCCTGATGGTAACCCACCAGCGCAGCAGCAGGCTTGAATTGCAGGAATCGTAAGGTGGGAGGACTGTGAAGGGAAGCAGTTTCTTCGAGAATGATTTTGTCCAGCGCCATATTGGCAGCCGCAGAGATCTTGCCCGTATCCAGTAGCCGAAAAATCAAGGAATTGCCTCAATCCGTAATCGATTTTGAAGTCGCGACGCGACGTGAAACGGGCGACGAACCATTGAAAGATTTCACGTTGGCAGCGGCATGGACAGGTCCGCCCAGGAACCCGAGAGCGGCTTCTCTTACCGATTCGGATAACGTCGGGTGGGGGTGGATGGTCCCGGCAATATCCGCTGCAGATAATCCTTTTTGTATCGCAAGAGCCAGCTCGCTCACCAGTTCCGATACCTGCGGACCCAAAAGATGAGCGGCGATCAGGCGTCCGGTTGTGGAATCCTCCATGAGCTTCACCCAACCGCGAGACTCGCCCAGGGCAAGGGCCTTCCCGTTTGCGCTCAGAGAAAACATGCTCGTTCGATACGGCAGCCCCGATTCCTGGGCCTGTTCTTCCGTCGGTCCTACCCATGCAATCTGCGGCGTGGTGAATATACAGGCAGGGACTGGCTCATCGCCCACATCTCTCCCGTGCCCGGCAATATTCTCAGCGACCATCTCTCCGTGGTAGGAAGCCACATGCGCGAGCATTTTGCCTCCGATCACGTCGCCGATGGCATAAACGCCGGACATGGACGTGCGAAGCCGTCGATCCACCAGCACGGCACGGCTCTGAATCTCAATACCGAGTTCTTCCAGTCCAAGCCCGTCGAAATAGGGCCTTCGACCCGTGGCCAGCAGCACCACGTCGGCTTCGACGGATTTCTCTTGAGCACGTTTCTCGTAGTGAACTTTCAGTTTCTCTCCGTCCGTTGTTATGCTATCCACCCGAATTCCTGTTTCTGTTCGCATGCGCGCGGAAACGAGAGTAGCGTACCGTTTGGCGATATCTTTGTCCACTTCGTTGAGAATCCGGTCCAGGACTTCAAGAACAGTTACCTTGCTACCAAGTCCCGCGAACAGTGATGCAAATTCCTGCCCGATCACACCCCCGCCGATAATGACCACGGATTCTGGTATGCGCTCAAGCTCCAGGGCCTGCCGGGTGTTGAGCACCCCAGGCAAACCAATTCCGGAAATGGGTGGAGCCCACGCTGTGGAGCCCGTGGCTATGACGATGCTCCCGGCGTGACAGGTCTCGCCCGTATCCAAGCTCACTGTTTCTGGAGCGGCAATACGTGCGGCTGCCCGGAGCACGTCAACCTTTGCCGCTGCGAGGAGTTTTTCCAGATTGTCCACCAACTTGTCGACAACGGTCTGCTTGCGCTTCATCATTGCCGCAAGGCTTATTTCGGGTTCCTGAAGGATGATGCCCTCACGGGCCGCGCGGCGACTCCAATGGATCCCTTCCACGTCCGACAGGAGAGCTTTTGTGGGAATGCAGCCCCTATTCAGGCAAACTCCACCTACCCTCTCCTTTTCCACGAGGAGAACGTTCAAGCCGAGTTGGCTTCCCCTGAGCGCCGCTACGTATCCGCCCGGGCCGCCACCGATCACTGCCATATCGTAATTTTTCCGCATATCCGGTCCACGATCTCAAGTGAGGAATGTGTTTGTTGACAGCAATCCCTATCGAAAGGATCTCCGGGAGTGGGCCTGCGGCATTCCTGCCGTTTGTGCTTCGTGAACGGCGGGTCTGCTCGTCATGGCTTTTATTTCATTGTCCCTGCAGCTCCGGTGGAAGAGGCGCTTCATCCAGGGCCTTGAGCACTTTGTCAGTAATATCCACTATAGAATCGGCATAGGCCACCGAATCGGCTCTGAATACAATGGATAGACCTTCTTCTTTTGCCACTTTTTCAATGGTCTGATTGACCTGGGGTGTGATGGTGCTCATGAGGGTCTTCTGCTTGAAAGCCAATTTCATTCGCATGGCCTGGCGTTCGGTTTCGAGTTCCTGTTTCTTGTCCGTGAGTTCACTTTCCAATTTTTGCTTGTCTTGAGGGCTGAGTGTTTCTTTTTCTTGATTGAGCTTGTCCTCGAGTGTAGTCACGTCCTTGACGAGCGATGATATCTTTGCCTGCAATTCCTGCTGCACCTTTTGCATTTCGCTGACGGCCATATTGATTCTTTTGGAATTTCTCTGAATTGTTTCATAATTGAGTTTGCCGAACTTGAGATCCGCTGCCGGAGACGACCCGGCCACAAAAAACACGACTGACAAACACAATATGCAAGACACCACCGTTTTCACGAAACCGTGAACATTCATACCTGTCTCCTTGTTCAAGAGATTTAGCGCCCTCTAGCGTTCAAAGCAGAAAGATTTCAGCAAGCCCAGCGGCTCAACTCACGAGCTTCTCTTCAATGGCTGCCAACCGCTTTTCTATGGAGTTCAATTTGGCAAAAATGGAATTCAGCAGGCTGGAAGCTCCAGCCGAATCAAGGGGGCTGAAGACTGTTTCCCCCTCGTGGTTTTTCTCTTCCACCTTCTCCACCTGCGGTTCGGGCTCGACAGATGCCGGAACAGCGTCAGAGTGATCGGGCGCAGCGTCATTCGGATCGGGTCCGGCGAAAAATTCGGGAGTCTCGGCATCAGGTTGAACCGGTTGCTCAGTCACGCTCTGGGGTGGCGGAGGCGTCTCTTCCGGAGCTGATGGCTTGTCGTCCTGAGATTTCTTGCCAAAAAGTTTTGTGAGGGATTTTAGGATCTCTGAAGGCGGTTCATCTTCTCTCTTGGCCGGTGCAACTTCTTCGGCCTCTTGCTCTGCAACAGCCCCCCTGAGAGAAACTCCTTTGAAAAAATCATTAAATTCCTCTTTTGTCAGATCTCCCCTTCTATACAAGGGCAGCAGCATCATTGCCAGGTCTTGTTCCGAGGACTTGTACTTTTTGACAAGTTCCTGTTTCATAGCACCTTCTTTGATCACGTCCAAAAGCTGCGTGGGAGTCACCAATTCTTCCAGTTTTGACATGGGGAAGTCTCCATCCATGGATGTTGCGCAAGACCGGATGGATTATATAAAAGCGCTCAGTTCACATCAAGCGGAAATCCCAGCTATTCGAATCCATTCAGGTACGGTGGAGAAAAAACTGTCATCGCGAGCCGAGCAACCTCTGCCCTTATACGCATTCGCCACAAGATTTATAAGATTGCAGGGCTGGGGGCTCTCCTGAGCGAAGTGATGAGACGGCTCTGCGTCGTCCGCAGCGAAGGAGTGCCCCCAGCCTGTGCCCAGAATCGGGTTACTTGTAAAAAAGCGAATCCGCATTACATATCGAGATTGCTTCGTCGTTTCCCTCCTCGCAATGACACGGAAACTACGCTTCCTCCGCGAGACTGATTGATGAACGCTATACCCGAGCCGAGAAGAAAAAGACGGCGACGCATTCCGGGCATTGGACTGTCTTCATTGCAGGCCCACTCGGACGCGGTATTTCACTTTGACTTCCTGGTCTTTGGGAACGTTCACATCGAAGCGGATCGTGTGTGCGTCCACTTTCGTGAATGCATGGGATTTGTCAATCACTTCCCAGCTTCCGAAAAGCGGTTCGATCACGCCCACCGTGACCGCGGTATCCTTATGATTCCGCAGAGTGATCTCCCATGCGGATTCGTGCAGCCGAGTGGTGATCTGTTTGTAATCGGACTGGATTCTGTCCGCGACGACGTCGAAAGCTTCTCCGATTTTCAGCCTCACGTCCTCGTCTTTGGGAGTATGCCGAATTTTGTCCTCGCCGATGAACTGGCGGCTGGCGTCATCGTCCTGCTTGTAGAGGCGCATAATGCCGGCAGGAAGGGGCATTCCCAAATGATTCCCCTGGGAATTGTTGAACGTTACGTACACATTTACCGGTTGCTTGGGCAGTTTCTCCCGGTACTGCATCGAGAAATACGACTGAATTCCATAGACCAGCAACTCTTTCCTTATGCCGGCTCCATATGCGTCCAGCAGGCTGATCTGTTTTGTCTGTTTGTCCTTAACGGTCGTCCTGCGCTGGAGATCATACATGTGATACTCAAAAAACGCCTTTTCCTGAAACGTGTCGGCCTTCCGCTTTTGTGCGGCGGCAGGAAATGCCGATGTGGGCACGGTATCATGCACCTGATGGACCTCCCCGGCCACCAGCTTCAACCGGGCGTCCTTGTACGAGGTTCCGCTCTGGTTGTCCAGCGTGACCCATCCGGAGATATCCGCGGCGGTGTCGTCCTTGTTGAGCACAACGACATAATCCGCTTGCCAGTTTATGTTCTGCGTCAGATACGATACTTCCAGGTCGTGGGGTTTAGCAGCCGAATTTCGATAGAACCACGTGAGAGTGGGTTTCGCGATGAGGTTTTCCGGTAGTTTGGGAAGGACCTGGTACCCGGGATGCCCAAGGTATATCTCGTCATTGATCTTGTAAACGGGACCGTTATTGTTGCTCAATAGGGTGGCGTCCACGATCTCTTTTCTGTCCTGGAATCTGTTCCAATCGATGATTTTGATCTGCTCACCGACATATTTGTCCAGGAGTTTCGCGGGATTCATGAGATCGTACTCGTAGTTCTGCTCCAGCACACTGAACCCCTGAGGATCGTTCACCGATTTCGCAGCCACTGTCACCGGCTTTATGCTTGCCGCTACGTCCATGAAACGGAGCTCGCCCTGACCCTTGGGCAAATCCACTGTTCGCGTGTCCTTCACGAGCCCGAGATTACTGTTGTAAACCGTCAATTCCAGGCCGATCCGATCTTCTGCGCTACTCTTGTACACGGGTTCCGCCGCAGAGAGCATGCAAGGGAACATCAGCACCAGCGAGATCATGAGATGACCGATTTTCATGGCCAGCCTCCTCTGAATTCAGTTTTTTTCTGAATACAGATTCGTAAGAGACTCGCAGGTGTTACAAAAAAATGTTCTTCACACGCCGAAGAGCGCGGGGAACCCGTACTTGAGCAGATGCAATGCTGCAGCGGCATACAAAGAAGCAGCCAGATCGTCCAGCAAAATGCCCCAACCTCCAGGGAGAGATTCGAGCCGGCGACCCGGTGGTGGCTTGAGGATATCGAATATCCTCGTGAAAACGAAAGTCCACGCGATCGTCAACCATACGCTGGGCACCCGAAATAGCAGAACCGTCAGGAAGTATCCGGCATACTCGTCCAGTACGAATTGTCTGGGGTCTTTTTTCCAAAAGCGTTCCGCCCAGGAACCAAGCCCGATGGTAAGGCCGGCCGAGATGAGCAGGGCCGCTGACAGGTACAGCGTATGATTCTCGGGAGCTGCGAAAACCGCAATGATCCAATAGATCCCCGCAGCAGGCAAGCTGCCGACCGTTCCAGGGGCCACAGGCGAATATCCCAGATGAAATGAACTGCAAAGGGCTACAAATAGTTTGTCTTTCCAACGAATCATGATTATGCGATCCGGCCGATAGTGAATTCTTCCCGTTGAGACGAGCCGCAGGGCACGTATCATACAGATTTGCAAGCAAAGAGGAAACAGGGAAAATGACGGATGAACCGGAGGTCTTGCCGAAATTCCGGGAGCCCTGTAGCATTCTGCCGGTTCGGAGACTTCCGGCAATGACTCATCGCATTTCGCCGTCAAACAGGTGAAATCGGGGAGGCACTTCTTGTAAGAAGTTCCTTTCCGAACCCCACTTCAAGAACTTTTAACACTCGCCGGAGCCAGTATTTCCGCTGCGGAAACGCTGGTTCCGGCGCATTACAGAAGTTTCCGGGAGGGGGGTTGGGGGGACACTCTTTACAACGGAATTATTC
The DNA here is from genome assembly GCA_035319325.1 of Desulfomonilaceae bacterium. Classification (GTDB taxonomy): domain Bacteria; phylum Desulfobacterota; class Desulfomonilia; order Desulfomonilales; family Desulfomonilaceae; genus DATHCX01. The sequence continues at coordinate 114 of DATHCX010000010.1, read as the reverse complement.
ACTTGAGAAAGAATGTGACCGTCATTGCGAGGGCGTAAGCCAGTGGCAATCTCCTGACCGTTAAGAACAGATTGCTTCGTCGTTTCACTCCTCGCAATGACACTGGTTCTGTGA
>DATHCX010000009.1:0-6217 GCA_035319325.1 Desulfomonilaceae bacterium | reverse complement strand
GGCCATCCCCACTTCCCGGGCCCCGTCTATGCACGCCTGAACCAGCTCTTTTCCCTCTTCGTACCTGTGGCGGTAGATGTTTTCCAGGACCACGATGGAGTCGTCCACGATCATGCCCACCGACAGGGCCAGACCTGCCAGAGACAGGACGTTTATGGAGTACCCGAACACGTACATGCCCACGAAGGTGCCAATTATGGAGACCGGGATGGAAATCGCCACGATCACTATGCTTCGCCATTTCTTCAGAAACAAAAAAAGTACCAGCAGCACGAGCAACACCGCTTCAATCAAACACTGTTTGACGATCTGCACTGCGTCGCGGATATAGCTGCTCTGATCGTAGAGTTTTTCAAACCGCCCGCCCCAAGGGCCGTATTCCTGACGAATAAGGCCGAGTTCCTTGTCAATGAGGTCTATGGTTTGCACCAGGTTTGCGCCGGCCTGATTGAGCACGTTGAATATGATTCCCGGTCTGCCGTTGATGCGGCAATGCGAATCCGGACGTTCGTAAATATCCCTGATCTCCGCCACATCGGACAAATAGACGATCGGCTCGCCGGGTTTCGATATGATGACTCCACGGAACGCTTCAGTGTTCAGCAATTCACCCACCGTACGCACGGTCCATTCCCGGTCGCCCTGGATGAAATAGCCTCCGCTCTGATTCAGATTTTTTCTGTCTATAGATCGCTTGATATCCGTTACCGAGAGGCGGCGAGCCTTCAAACGTTTCGGGTCGAACGTTATGCGCATCTCCCGATTGCGCCCGCCGTCGAACTGACAATCGCCCACTCCGGAAATTCTCTTGATTCGCGGTGCAATGTCTTTGTCAGCCCAAGTGGTCATGGTCACCAGATCCACATCCCCGGTCAATGCGAACTGATAAATTGGAAGGCTCACCAGATCGCTGGCCTTCGTGATTTGGGGTTTGTCCACTCCCTTGGGGAGATCGCGAACCCGATCGATGTTCCTTTGCAGTTCCGATGCTGCAAGATCAAGGTTCGTGCCGGTCTTGTAAAAAACGAGAATGAGAGATTCTCCGTGGCGAGAAAAGCTCTGGGTGTACAACATGTTGGAGACGCCTGCGATGTTGTCCTCGAATCGGTTGGTGACTTCTCCTTCCACTTCTTCAGGGGCTGCACCCACAAACGGAGTTGTCACGACGAGTACCGGCTGCTCTGTTTCGGGCTTCAACTCGACGCTGAGAAACGTCACGCACACGTACCCGAACACCAGTACGAGCAGCACTCGCGTGATCTGTGTGACCGGATATGTGACGGACGATTCAGCGATGTTCATGTCAGTCCCGTTCCCATCCGAGGCATCCCGATTTATCCTTCGTCGAACCCGGCGGGCCGGCTTCTCCAAAAGCGCTGCTTCAAGTCGTCCAACACCGTGTACACCACCGGGATAAAGATGAGAGTGAAAAACGTTGCGACGGATAATCCGCCCACAACGGCCATGGCGAGACCGTTATAAATTTCTGCGCCCGCGCCTTGTTTCACGGCGAGAGGAAGCATTCCCAGCACCATCGCGATGGCGGTCATAAAAATAGGGCGCATTCTCCTCCTGCTCGCCAGCACCAGAGCTTCGTTTCTTTCCACTGCGTGGTCCTCCATCAACTGGACCGCGTACGTTATCAACAGGATCGCGTTCTTGACCACCAATCCCACCATGAGGATGTACCCCAGCATGGTAAATGAGTCGAAATGTATGCCGGTGATCCGCACAAGAATGTTGGCACCGATGATGGAAAGGGGCACGCTCAGCATGATGGACAAAGGTCGAATGAAGGACTGGAACTGCATTACCAGCAGAAGGTAGACCACCACTACGGACAAGGGAAATACAAATCGTACTGCCTCCATAAGCGTTCGGAGCTCGTTCACCGCTCCAAACGGCAGGATCGCACATCCCACGGGGAGCGCCACAGAACCGTTAATTTTTGCGATCACTTCTCTAAAGACCTCTGAAAGAGGGCGGTCCTGGATCGTGAATTGCACTCTGGCTGCACGTTTGGAATTAAAGTGGTTGATTTGCAGAGGGCCGAATGTGGTGACCACCGATGCCAAGCTCGTCAGGGGAACCTGAACGTTCGAGTTGCGCGGGGAGGTCAGGATAATCTTTCCAACATCCGAGACCGTTTCAAAATCGGCTTCTCCTTCCATGACCCGAATGTAAAAATAACGGCCGTCCACGTCGTACTGCGAGCCGGTCTTTTGCCCCCCTGCGGCAGCCTCCACCGCGTTCGCCACGTCTTTCACCCTGAATCCGAAATTCGCCGCACGCTCGGGGTCTACCCGGATTTCGATCTCCGGCTTGCGCAAAGCCAATTCAGTGTAGCGAAACACCACACCGCGAATGGTCGAGCCCAAGTCCATAACCTGTTTCACAAGCTTTTCAATGACGTCGTAGCTGTCTCCTCTGATCCGCACGTCAACGATGTTCGATCGCGTATAGATGTTGCCGAACAGCGGAAATTGAATCGGGTTCACCGCCTTGAAGGGCAGATCCGAAGAAGTTGAGAACGCTTCTCTGGCTATCTTCTGGATGGGAATCCCGCTGTCTTCTTCTCTGTCGCAAACCAGAAAAATCACGTTACGGGACGTGAGTCTGTTGGGAGTGGACACCACGTTTCGGACGCCTCTGATTCGGCTCCAGCGGTCCTCTAGAATCTGCATCAGGCGGCTGATTTCATCCAGATTGGTACCTTCGAAGGTTTCGATCTGGACTTTGATGAGATTCGTCCCTCCGGTGGGAAGGTATCCCATACCGGGCAAAATCCAGTACGAGAAGGCAAACAACCCCACGACCACTGCCACGAGCACAGCTTTACGTACGCCCGCTTGAAGAAAGAATTTCAACGAACCGATCAACGATTCGGAAATCTTCACCCCCAGCTTGTCCAGCGTGGTGAGCGGGTACATCAATTTTTGCACCAGACCGGAGTGGGCTTTTTCCTCTTTCATCCACCGGGACGCAAGCATGGGGACCACGGTGAAAGCATCGAATAGCGACAAAAAAATTGCTACGGAGATGATGAAAGCCACGGGTCCGAACAGGGTGCCCACTTCACCCCGGAGCATGAGCACAGGCACGAAGACCGCTGCAGTGGTGAGGGTGCTCATGAACGCGGCCATCCCCACTTCCCGGGTGCCTTCGACACAAGCCTTCACAATGGTTTTCTTTTCTTCGTACCGGTGCCGGTAAATGTTTTCCAGCACGACGATGGCGTCATCCACGATCATCCCGATGGAGAGAGCCAGGCCGGCAAGCGAAAGGACATTGATCGAATAACCGCACAAATACATCCCGATGAACGTACCCACGATCGATACGGGAATGGAGGTCGCGACGATGAAGATGCTCCTCCAGTTCTTCAGGAAGACGAACAGCACGAGCAGCACCAGGATAATCGCCTCTATGAGGGATTCTTTCACCACCTGTACCGCATCTCGAATGTAATTGCTCTGATCGTATATTTTCTGAAACTTCGCCCCTTTCGGTCCAAATTCCTTCTTGAGCGCCCCGAGCTCGCGATCCACCGCATCGATGGTCTGTACGATGTTTGCGCCCACCTGGCTGAAAACGTTGAATATGATGCCCGGTTCCCCGTTGATTCGGCAGTAGGAGTCCGGGCGCTCATAGAGGTCTTCGATTTTCGCAATGTCGGAAAGATAAACAATGGGTTCCCCGGGCCTGGAAATGTTCACCCTGCTGAAAGCCCTGGCACTGAGCAACTCACCCAAGGTGCGGACGGTCCATTCGCGGGAACCCTCCACGAAATACCCTCCGCTCTGGTTCAAATTTGTTTCGTCGATGAAGGTCTTGATGTCGTCGACCGTCAATCTTCGGGCTTTTAGGCGTTCCCGGTCGAATGTGATTCTCATCTCCCGGTTTCTGTATCCGTCGAACTGACAATCTCCCACACCCTGAATCCTCTTCATGCGCGGGGCGATATCCTTGTCTGCCCAGGTGGACAGGGTAACGATGTCCACCTCGCCCGTCAGAGCGAACTGGTAGACAGGCAGGCTGACGCGGTCGCTCGCCTTGAATATCTGCGGCTTTTGCACGTCTTTGGGCAGATCTTTCACCCTGTCGATGTTGCGCTGCAATTCCGCCGCGGCAAGATCCAGGTTTGTGCCGGGTTTGTAGAAGATGACCAGGAACGATTGCCCGTAGGACGTGAAGCTCTGGGTGAAGAGCATGTTGGAAACGCCGCTGATACTCTCCTCGAAACGCGTAGTGACTTCGCCTTCTACTTCTTCGGGAGCTGCTCCGGGAAATGTGGTATTCACCACGAGGATCGGCTGCTCAGTCTCCGGCTTGAGTTCCACGGACAGGAACGTCACAGAAACGTATCCGAATACGATGACCAGGAGCACTCTGACGATAACCGTAATCGGAAATCTGACTGACGATTCCGCGACATTCATGGCAGGGTGCCTTCAGGAGACCGTGCTAGCACGTGAGCGAGGGGGTGGCCGAACACGGAAATGGTGCGAGCTAACATCAGTCAGCCTGTTTGTCGCGGGAACCGATTAACGAAAGATTCCCCTCAATCTTTTCATGTATGCGTTTGAGCTCGCAAAGGTCCTGCTGGGTCAGGCCGTTCAAAGCCTTCTGCAGATGGTTTCTCACAATGGGAATGAGTTTTTCTTTCAGGGCTTTTCCTGCATCGGTAAGGAAAATGCGCTGGTAGCGTTTATCGCCGGGATCCGGCTGTCTACGTATAAGGCTGTTCCTTTCCAGGAGATTCAGTATTCGGGTCATATTGTGCCGGTCTTTTGCAGAACGTTCGGCAAGAGCCGTCTGGTGGTCCCCCTCACTCTCCCAGAGCCTACTGAGCACGGCCCACTGTTCCGGAGTCACATCGTACCCGTCGGCCTGGAATGCTCGAGTGAGCTCCGCTTTCAATTTTGCTGCGGTACGGTAAATGACAAAACCTGGCGAATCGTCTAGCGGAAACACTCTGAAGCACAATGACATTTCAGGCTCCCGTTACAAGTGAAACTGTTGTCTTGGCAACTGTTGCGCATGCAACTTAACCGTGCCACGCGCAACATGTCAAGAAATCATCGTCTTGAGAAGTAAGCCCTCGGTTACGGGCGGCTAAAGATTGTCATTGCGAGCGAAACGAAGCACCCTCCTGCACCGCCAAAGGCGAGATTGCTTCTCCGTTTCACTCCTCGCAATGACACACGACCCGCGATTTCCCCGCGTGACTGAGGAGTTGCTTTGAGAACAATCCCATGTCGAATCCTCGACATTCCTCGGTTTGCGTCACGAAACTCCCAAACGCAGCTCCTCCGTAAGCGTGGCCCCGTCCGCACCGTCATAAGAATCGCTTCGGCCGCGGCCGCATCTACATGTTTCAGAACACCACCGGAGGTGACGAGCAATGTCTGATACAAAAAAACCGGAAGATAAAGAAGCAGAATCTGTCGCCCAAGACCGGGAAGATCCTTGTGCGGAAATCCGCGATCCTGTGAGACGGGGCCTGTGCAAAGCGTGCGGACTCCCTGTTATCGGAGAAGCCCCATTTTGCAAGGATCATGAAATGCCCGTTCCTTGAGGTGGATTGAATAAAACGATATGCAATAGTCTTACTCATACGGATTCGTTTTTTGCAGGTAACTCCATTCCTGGCACAGGCTGAGGGCGCTCCTTCGCTGCGGACGACGCAGAGCCGTATTATCACTTCGCTCAGGAGAACACCCAGCCCTGCAATCTCATAAATCTTGTGGCGAATTCGTATCGGTGAATGTGCCGTGGCCTCCCAAATTTTTGCATGACCGCAAGGGAAAATACCGGGGACTAGGCCGCAACGACTGCAAACTTGCAAGGCAAAGGGGAGCGGATTGCTAACGCCGTGGAAATTCTTTGCAACCGGTCCGGAGGGCAGTCATGTTCCGAAAAATCCGCCGGAAATTTCGCGCAGGAATCGGTCATGCTTGAGGCAACTGCTCTGATTTGCCGGATGCCTGAATCATGGAGCGCAGGGTGAGCATTTTCTCGCGTTTTGTCCCATTCTTGGCTGTCCTGGTCGCGCTGGGATCGGCGACGGCAACCATCGCCTTCGCTGATGACTTCACGGACATTGAACTAACCTTGGGTTCAAAAGGACAGGTGCAGGAAGGCGCCCTCATAGTGCGTTTTCCTCGTGGCGACCTGAAGGTCGCGGTGGATGGAGAACAGATGCCCACCGCCCTGG
>DATHCX010000008.1:0-51761 GCA_035319325.1 Desulfomonilaceae bacterium | reverse complement strand
AAATCACTCGATCTCCGCAAAAGCATAGGTGATATGCGGGGCTACGCTGCGAATCTCGCAAACATGGGGAACCTCCTCAGGCACAGAAACGAGATTCCCGAGGCACTGCAAAAGCTGGAACAGGCACGCTCGGTATACCGGGAGCTGTCCGACAAGAAGGGCGAAGCGGATATCCTGACGAATCTCGCCAACGTGGATGTTGCGCGAGCCAATCAGACAGGGGCTCTCGAAAAGTTCAGCGCGGCGTTGAAGCTGCATCGCGAGATCCAGGACAATCGGGGCATGGCTACGGATCTTTCGGGAATTGGTAAGATCTATCTGGCCAGGGGAGATTTCAAACGAGCATCCGAAAGCCTTGAGGAAGCCGAGAAAGTGAACAAGCGAATCCGCAATCCCCGAGGGGATGTGGCGATCCTCTCGGAGCTGGCCATGCTTCAGAGGGCCAAGGGACATGCGAAACAGGCGCTGGTCTCCCTCGAAAGCGCTCGCGAACAGGCAAGAGCCCTCAACGATTCCGATGCGGTGTCTTCCATCAGCCTGAAAATGGCAGCGGCCCTCGAAGATCTCGGCGAATACTCCCGGGCGCTCGATTTGCTGCGGGAAACTCTCGCGATTATGCAACGTCAGGGGGATCGCAAGGGTGAGCTGTGGGCTCTCAGCGGGATCGGCATCATACAGGCCAAGACAGACGACTACGAAAATGCCCTGATCAATCTCAAAGAAGCCGTGAGATTGAGGACGGAACTGGGGATTCCGGACTCCCAGACCCGGGACATCGACCTCTATATAGGCGATATTTATGAGGGATTCAGGGACCTGGAACGGGCGCTGGATCATTATAACAAGGCGCTGACAATATCGCAGGCACCAGGAAATGAGGGCTCCCTGGGAAGGATTTACGATCGAATAGGGGACATTTATTATCGTATGGAGGAATATTCGAGAGCGCGGGAATTCTTTGAGGATGCGCTGAGGATTCATACGGACCTCCGGGACGTGAACAAACAAAAGGGCGATATGATTCGACTGGGGGACAGTCTCAGCAAGATGGGAGAGGTGGAGCCGGCCCTCAAATACCAGCTCAAGGCACTGGCCCTGGCGCGGGAAACCAAAGACGAAAGGACCGAAGGTCGGGTGCTGACGCGTATCGGCACGTTGTATCAGATTCTCGGTCGTCCGCGGTTGGCCCTTGATGGTTATAATGAAGCGTACGGCATACGTACCCGACTGGGAGACCGCCGTGGCTTGAACGAGAATCTTCTTCAAATCGCGCTTGTCACCTCGACCCTGGGGGATTTCGATGCCGCGGTGGCCGATCTGAAGCGGGCCTTCGAGATATCCCATTGTTCCGAGGATCGGAGCATGTTGTGGAAAGCTTATTTCATTATGGGCCGCACCCTGGAAGGACAGAACAGGGCGGGTGAGGCCCTGGAATCGTACCGCAAGGCCATTGCAATACTGGAAGCCATGGAAGCGGACATCATTGAAGAATCCGACGAGGACAACTTTATCTTCGGCGGGAAAACGGCTTTGTTCGACACATCCTTGAGGGTGCTCATGAGGTTGGCAAAAAAAGATCCGGCAGGCGCTTATGATAACCAGGCTCTCAGGATAGTGGAAAAACTCAAAGCCGCGGAATTCGAGAAAACCCTTTCACGGATCAATGTGGACAGTTTTTCAGATTTGCCCCAGGAACTGCTCATAAAAGAAAAAAGCTTGAGGCTGAACCTGCGGCGACTCAACGCGAACCTGGGAGAGGAACTTTCCAAAGGAAATCCCGACCAGGCACATATTCAAAAAATACTGGAGGAGCGTAAGACCAGGGAAAAGTCGTTCAAGAGCCTGAAAGACCGCCTGGTGAAAGAATACCCCGCATACGCCGATCTGCGATTTCCCCAACCGATTTCCGTTCATCAACTGCAAAAGGAAGTCGTAGACCAGGATGAAGCAGTCCTTGAATATATGGTGACCAGGAGCAGAACCTACATTTTCGCGTTGGACAAGCACCGGTTCCAGACGTATTCCGTGGAGTATTCCAGCGAGGACCTTCAGCGTGATGTCGATGCCCTTACCAGACCCCTGCTGAGGGCTGACATTCAGGCGAACTGGGATCCGTCGGTTGCGTACCGCTTGTATTCCAGGATAATGCAGCCCGTGGAAGCCTTTCTCACCGGAAAAAAGACGGTCATGGTCGTTCCCCACGGGCCACTCGCGTCGCTGCCTTTCGAGGTTCTTGTGGATTCCAAGGCGCATGCCACAAAGCGTTTTTGGTCGGCATCGGATCGGCCTTCATATCTGTTGGAAAAATATGCGTTCTGCTACGCTCCCTCCTCTGCGGTTCTCTCTCAATTAAGAGCGAGAAAGCTCTCCACGAAACCGGGTTGGAACCTCCTTGCCTTTGGGGATGCGGTGTACGGCGAGACAGACAAAATGAAGGATCTCAACCCCGGAGCGGATAGGCTCGTTTCCGCACTGAGCGCGGGCGTAAAGGATTCTCGAGGTCAGGAGCTCAAGCCATTACCCGGAGCACGCAAGGAAATTTTTGAAATCGTGAAAATCATGGGAGGCCCCACGCAGACCTATTTCGGAGCGGACGCAACGGAAACGTTGTTCAAGAAGCTCAACCTGAGCCGTTACAGCTACATACATCTTGCCACTCACGGGGTTCTCCTGAGCGGCTCCGGAAAAGTCCAGCATCAGCCCGCCATCGTGTTCTCCCTGTACGGAGATCACGAAAACGACGGTTTTCTTCAATTGGGGGAAGTTTTCGGATTGAAGCTTAATTCAGACCTCGTGGTTCTCTCGTCATGCCTGTCCCCCGGAAAGTCGACAGCCGGTGAAACGAACGGGCTCACCGGGCTCGCGCGGGCTTTCCTCTTTGCGGGAACTGATTCTATAATCATGAGCATGTGGCAGGTTAACGACGAGAGCACAGCGAAGCTTTTCATCGCCATGTACCGAAACCTCAAGAACGGGAATGGATCGAAGGCAGAGGCGTTGCGGGAAGCAAAGCTTTCGCTGTTAGGCAATCCCGGTACGGCCCATCCTTATTACTGGGCGCCTTTCGTGCTCATGGGCAACTGGACCATGAAGTTTCATCCATCACTCAACAAGCCCGACCCGGCGGACATGCGCTTCAAAGGAGTTTCTACCTGGCGCAAATTGTTGAGCATGTGAAAGAGCCGACATGAAACTCGTGCTAACGGTGGCAGCTCTGGTTTCCATCGCGGCCGGTCCCGCATGGACTTTGGATTGCGCGAGTTCCACGAAAGAGCTTGCACGCTTGCGCAACGAATATAAAGAATACTCCGCGCGGAACGGCAAGGGTGGAGTCACATTCGACGGGCTTGTGGAGATCCTGGACAAGATCGTCAAACTGAAAAGTGAGATGCGGAAATCCAACTGCAAAATACCGAGTAGTAAATGAAAGACCCCGCTACACGAGGAATCCATTGCATAGAACGGAAACCCATCAGAAAGCGCTGAAAACTGCGGCTCAACTCATGAGGAGCTCACAGAGAATAGTGGTTTTCACCGGAGCGGGCATTTCAACCGAATCAGGCATCCCTGATTTTCGGTCTCCCGGCGGAATCTGGTCCCGGTACAACCAGGAAGACCTGACATATCAGAAATTCAGATCTCACGAAGATTACCGGAAACTATACTGGGAATACGACCGGGCACGATACCCGGCCATGCGAGATGCCGAACCGAATGCGGCACACCGGGCAGTGGTGGCAATCGAACGGAGCGGTCGTCTTGCGGCTCTCGTCACCCAAAATATAGATGGACTCCACCAAAAGGCCGGGACTTCCCGGGAAAAGCTCTACGAACTGCATGGAACCGTCAGAGAAGTCACGTGCCTGGATTGCAACGCTCGTTGGCCCAGAGAACACATAACCGACCGTATGGATCGGGAAGGAATTCAGGTACCCTATTGCGAGCTGTGTGGCGGACCGTTGAAGTGCGCAACCATCGCGTTCGGGCAGTCACTTCCTGCCGACGTGCTGGAACAGGCGTTCATCCACGCGAGAAAATCCGACCTTTTCCTGACCATAGGCTCATCTCTTGTGGTGCAACCCGCCAACTTGCTTCCCCTCGAGGCGAGAAGAGGCGGAGCGAACCTCATTCTCGTGAACCTCGATCCGACTCCTTACGATCAGATCATGAATGTTATTCTCAGAGGCAAGGCCGGGGTCGTCATGGAAAGTCTCATGGCCGAATTCCGGAACGAGGACGATTGATTTGGTTAATCGAGGTAGTGTGCTGTCTCACAAGTAACATGCGTAACCGGCCATCTGGGCCTCTCCCGAAGTTTTCATCGAGCAAGGGAAGCCGGTTTTGTCATTGCGAGCGAAGCGAAGCAATCTCGCGTAGTTGCAGAATAAGGGCTGGAGATTGCTTCGGCGCGTCGCTCTTCGCAACGACACTGATTCGCGTCCACACCAAGTCGATGATTTGAAAGCTATTTGCGGGACACCACAGTAGGACCGCCGGTTGCCCGACGGCACCACCTCGATTATCTTTGCAGGTCCGTCTGAATCCTCTCGGCCGGACCATGGACGGAGAACCTGATGCCCGATCCTCTGGTATCCGTTGTTTTGCCGACGCACAATGGTTCTCGTTTTCTCGGGCAAGCAATCGAAAGCTGTTTGAATCAATCGTATTCCAACTGGGAACTTATTTTGGTAGACGACGCATCCACGGACGACACCCCCGAGATCGTTTCCCGGTACGCGAAGAAGGACAGCCGCATAAAGTCGGTTATTCACAAGGTGAATCGCAAGCTTCCGGCGTCTCTGAATACAGGATTCGCTATGGCCAAGGGAGAAATGCTCACGTGGACATCCGATGACAACTGCTACCGTGGGTCGGCACTGGAGGCAATGGTCGAATTCCTCGTGTCGAACCCGGAAATAGGGATCGTATATTCCGATGCCAGTTACATGGACGAAGCTGGCCGCGACATGGGAACGCTCATAGCGCCGCCGCCGGATGATCTGCCATACTGGAACAGCGTAGGGGGTTGTTTCCTGTACCGTACACTGGTACGTGAAACGATAGGAAATTACGATGAAAACTTGTTTCTCGCCGAGGATTACGACTATTGGCTACGAGCGTATAACAGATTTCAATTTCACCATCTGTCACAAAATTTATATTTGTACCGATTGCACGCTGCATCGTTGAGTCAAACGGAACCCGAAGCAACGAAGCTCGCGGTGCGGCACATGATGGAACAGTATCTGGCGCAACCCCTCTGGGAGGGCAGATCTCGGGCTTTGGCCTACCTTCGTTTGGCGCGTGATGCCGCATCGCTTAAACAAAGATGGAAGGCGGTTTGCTATTTCTGCCAAGCCGGTCTTGCGAATCCGCGCTCACTGTTTACGAAATTTGCACTCCCTACGCCGGTTCAAATTCTTCTCGGTCCCTCCGGCTTTGCGCACCTCAAGTCTTTTTCCGCAAAGAAGGGGCATGAGTTCCCTGGTTCGGGCGTTTGAAGCGCATCGATTTCCCGTGCGTTCTCTCGTCCGTTAGAACAGGTCGTCCAGCTCGCTTTTGGCCTCTGAATCCCGGCCCTTCGTGTAGAGAGTTCTGTACCGACCGCCCAATCCTTCCACATCGAAGCAGGTCTGGCATTCCTGGTCCTCTTGGGGAACGAAAGACTCCACAAGGACCTCCAAACCCATCGATTCATAAAACTCTTTCATTTCCGATAAGCGGGGCTCTGCTGCGGTAAAGCGTCTGATCCATCCTTCACTCGTCAGTTTCTTGTGCTTGTCCATCACCGCTGTTTTGTCCATGAAGACTCTCCGAGCACCTCAAGCGCTCGAGACGGGGCCTGTGTATTTCACAGGCGGACACGAGCAACCCGCGCGACCTCGCCTGAAGCCGCATGTGCTTGGGGCCGCCTCAAATGGAAAATGGCTATTTCGGGCGGACAGTTGATTCGCCAGGGTATGAACGTCATCCCCGTGCCACGGTTCAGGTACATTCGGCCGGCCTTGTCCGAGTACCACCCATGTGTATACGGAGAAACCAGATTGGCCAGGCTGATCCCCCGTTTTCTGCCCGGAGCCGGCACAATAATTTGCCCTCCATGAATATGACCTGCAAGAACGAGATCTATGCCGGCTCGTGACGCATGAGGAAAAATAGCGGGTCTGTGGGACAGCAGTATACGCATGCCCTTTGAGCCCGGAACTTTCTTCATGAACCGCGCGAATCCCGGAAATTCCGAGCCCCATACCCAGTTGACCATAGGGTCGTCTATGCCGCCTATATATATTTCGGAACCGCCGTCTTGAACGGTCACCCACTGGTTGCGCAGCAGCGTCAAGCCGCTCTGGGTGAACGAGTTCACTGCCCGTGATTCACCGGCATAGAAATCATGGTTTCCCATTACCGCGAAATTGCCGAATCTTCGGGGTCTCAGTCCTGCCAAAATGGGCGTTGCCCGCTCCACAGGAGTCATGGGCGAATGAAACACGTCTCCGGTAATAAACAGCGCGTCCCCTTCGATGGAATTGACTTTCTCGACAAGTTTCTCCAATTCCGGGCTTCCCAAAAACAAGCCATAGTGAAAATCCGTTATCTGAATGATCGTCAGTGGCCGGGACGCTCGATCCAGCATATCGTGAAACAGGTCGAATTCCTCAAGCACCGGCCGTTCGTATCCCTCCGCAATTCCGAATCCGGCGGCTGAGGTAGCTACCGCGAATCCCGACGCAGCCGACCATTTCAGAAAGGCTCGTCTGGACGGAGCGGGCAGGTCGGCGCAATGCGACGTAACCCCCGCCTCAGAGTCGTTCCCGTCGCACAGGGCTTTTTGCCGATGAACGTTGATGCACACGGAACTGAGAGCCCCGGTTTCGTCCCGTAAAGAATTCGCCTGGTTCCTCAAGCCGCACACAATTCTCAGGGCGAAATCCTTCAGGTTCAGCAACCGGTAAGCTGACCAAAGACAACCAAAAAACAAGGACATCAAAAGAACGAACCCGAGGAAGGAAAAATAGGATACGGAAATGAGTTGCTTGGCGAGAGTGTCCGGGGCAATTGCATCTGCATCGAACACGAGCCTGACTGAGACGACGTTGATAATTCCAAGACCAAGCAGCACCAGGTAGGCTGTTCTTCTCGAGACATGCCTGTATCGCTCAAAGAAAAATCGTCTCAGAGAAATGAAAACGAACCACTGGCACAGAATGAGAACGGAAGCAATTGCTGCAAGAGTAAGCGAAATCCTGTCCATAAAAACGGAATCTCCACCGGAAAAAGCCGGCACCCTGCACGTGCGAATGCGGGAACCGTAGCTACTTCCTCGCACCGGATTGAAACTCAGTATAGTACTGAAATTGCGTACTTGCAAGGGAAGAGAGCCCGGAGCGTTGAGCATCCGTTGACCGGCGGTACGAGTCTGAATCTTATGATTTTGAAAGCAAATGGTAATCATTCAGTCTCGCGGGGAAATTATCGTTTCCTTGTCATTGCGTGGCGTGGAGCGACGAAGCAATCTCAACGTCTAATGGCAGACGTTGCTTCACTACTCTCGCAATGACAGCCTCTTTCCCGCACGTAACGAATGGACACAGCAAATAGCTATAAATGCTTGTAGACTTTGCGTTATTGTGATAGATTCTGCCAATGTCCAGCATGGGGTTCGAGCTGACTGGCCGATCGTGGGATCATGTGATGCCCAATGTTTTGAGTTGTTCGCATGGGGGAGTTGTCGGATGAGAATATCCAACAGCGGTGCCATGCTTTGTCATGAAAAAGGATTGTGAAGAACATGCATCTGCGTAAATCCAGAATCCTCATCGTCGATGACGAAGAAGACATCTGCGATCTTCTTTTCCGGTTTCTTGAAAAAGAAGGCTTCACCCCCATGATTGCCCATAGCGGTGAAGCGGCACTGGAAATGATACGCTTGGGAATGCCTGACCTCATCATTTCGGACGTGCGGATGCCAGGAATGGACGGATTTGAGCTCTTGAACCGCACACGGGAGATGAATTCACATATTCCGGTAATTATTATTACCGCGTGGAGCGGTATAGACGGAGCTGTTCAGGCGCTCAAGAACGGCGCTTACGATTATATGGCCAAGCCCCTGAACATTCGGGAACTCGTGTCCAAAATCAGGAAAGCCCTATCGGTGGCTGTTATTGCGACTCCTTCCGAAGAACCCCCCGCAATGCAGTCCGAGCCCGTGGCTCGACTACAAGCCTTGATGGGCCCGAGCGAATACGTGGCGCGAATTGTCTCGGAAGTTGCCCTGGTGGGCCCCTCGGATTTCTCCGTGATCATACAAGGTGAAACAGGGACTGGAAAGGAACTCATTGCAAGGGCAATTCACGAGACCAGCAAGAGATCGAAGGGACCACTGGTGGCTATTGACTGCGGAGCCATTCCGGAAACGTTATTCGAAAGTGAATTGTTCGGACATGAAAAGGGTGCCTTTACAGGAGCAAACACAACAAAGCCGGGAAAATTCGAGACGAGCAAATCCGGAACCTTGTTTCTCGATGAAATATCCAATATGCCGTTGAATTCACAGGTGAAACTTCTCAGAGCCATACAGGAGAAAAGTTTTTTCAGGGTGGGCGGCACCAAGGCCGTGGATTCGAATGTTCGGCTCATCGCTGCAACGAACGTAGATTTGAATACCGCAGCAAAAAAGGGCTCGTTCAGCCGTGATCTTTTTTATCGTTTGAGCGAGTTCACCATCACTATTCCGGCCCTTCGCGAACGAAAAGAAGACATCAGGCATATAGCCGATAATATTCTTCGGGCCACGAATGTGGAGTTGGGCAAGCAGATCCGGTGCTTTTCAAGTATTGCGATGGACCTTCTCTTGAGCGGCGCCTGGCCGGGAAATGTCCGGCAACTCCGTTCCGCAGTGCGTAGAGCAGTGCTACAGGCGCAGGACGTAATCGAGCCCAGGCACCTGATTCCGGAAGACGTGGGTAGTCTCGAAGTGGATCCCGGAGAGGAACAACAAAGCGATTCCTTCTGGGAGGGGCTTTCTTTGAAAGAAATCGTGCGCATCAATACGGGTCAGGTGGAACGCCGCGCTATCTCCCAAGCGCTTCGCAAGACAGGTGGCAACAAAGCAAAGGCAGCGCGTCTGCTCAACATAGACAACTCGACCATTCACACGAAAATAAAACAATACGGTATCAAATACGATCCTGAATAATCCATCCCGCTACGTATCCTTTCCCCAATACGAATATCCAGAATACGAATTCCCAGACTAGTGTAATCATTCATTCATTCGGGGGAAGCAACCAGCCTCTGTCATTGCGAGGAGTGAAACGACGAAGCAATCTCGATACTTAAAGGCGGAGATTGCTTCCCTGTGCTCGCAATGACAGCCCCTCCCCCCGTAACTGAATAGACACAGACTCGTTTTCCCGGCCACTCAGGTACTCTCCTCCGGCAAATCAGGATTGTGGGATTGTTGCGATAAAACAATGGGATTGTTTCCATAGACGGGAGCAGTTTCCCCTCCCGCGTATGATAGGAAAGTGATATCACACGAGTAACCTTGCGGGCACACTTCCTATGCTACGGACGGCCCGGTCTCACTACGCTGAGGAAATATGCCGGCTACAGCGAATATGGCCTCCCTGAATGCGCATTCATGTGAGAATCACGTTCCGGGATTTTGCGTATGCTTTTTATAGCTGTCTTTTGAGAACGAATCGTCGGGGATGGTACACAAATTGCTCATCCTGTAGTAAGCCTGCCACCGGGCAATAATAATGGGGGGTATGTAGAAATGAAACATCTACTCAATGTAATGATCGCGGCCATTCTGACTCTGTTGGCCTCCCAAATTGCAGATGCCCAGACGTACACAAATGATTTGGGTCAGGCACTAACACAGCAGACGATCCAGACCATTCCCAAAGAAATTGTCCAGGAGCTCAAGAAACAGCTCATGGAGGAACTCAAAAAAGAACTGATTGACGAGATCAAAAGAGAATTCGCTCTGACCACCAGGCCTCAGGCCCAACACGCAATTAACAACCTTCAAGGTAACCTCAATTCCGGAGCATTGTCCAATATTCTCTCTGCCATTGCAGGAGGGGGTAAACAGAATTCCCAGTTGTTAGCTTCGCTGGCAAGACAATTCCTCAGGACCAGCCAGACTGCGCCCACCGGTTCCTTCATGGGTGAAAAATCCTCGTCCGGCAAAACAGGCAACGGCGATCTCGTGGCGATCGTAACCAACAACGATAATCCCGTAAAAACGTTGTCCATGAATGACGTCCGAAGACTCTACTCGGGAGAATACAAGAACTGGTCTCAGGTGGGTGGGCCTGATCTGCCCGTGAAAGTGATAGTTTGCAGCGACAGCGTGGACGGTCTGCAGAATGTGCTGGGAACGCCGAGCTCGGACGCCGTTAAGCTGACTTACGTCAGCCTGATCGTTCCCGCAGTGGACAGGATCCAAGGCGCTCTGGGTGTTTTGCCGACGGCCGGTGTGGAGCAACTCCAGTTTGTTACGGGGCACCGGCACCTGAGAAAACTGGCGGTAAAGCCGGACGACGAGTCCCCTGCAGTGGCACCCAGCCTGGCGACGCTTAAAGACGGGACGTATCCGGTGGTAGAGGGAAGAGCCTGGATGCGCCACGTAGATGCTGGTGAGAGTGCGCCTAAAATTTCCATGAGAGGCATGTGACCGTTTATGCGAATACAACCTCCCGGCGGAAAGGAGAAGCGACGTGAACACGAATGCGGCCCCAGATTTCGATTCAGATCTGCACCCACCTTATACAGTTTCGGAGCAGCTAACCCAGACTTTGGACCTGCAGGATCTCTTCAACCGGGACGCAAATGAATCGGGGTTTTTCGATCTCAGCGACATAGGCTCAACAGCGTTTGGAAACTTGCTGCACGCTCTGCCCGTTCCGGTACTGCTGGTGGACAAGTGGTTTCTGGTCGTCTTCGCGAACCAGTCCTGCACAAAGATGAGCAACGACTATAATCAGATGACGGGAAGGCGATTCACTGATCTTCTATCTACCCCGAAGGACGAAAGCAGGGCCTCGGCATTGAGAAACAAAACCTTGGCGCTTTTGGAACGAGTGTTCTCGGAAAGGAAACCGTATCGTGCGGAAGCCATTCTGAAATCGGGGAACACGAAGGTGTGGACCCGCCTCCACCTGCGCACAGTGCGCCTCGTATCCGACCGGCACATCATGGTCATCATTGAAGACATCACCTCCGAAAGAGCTCACGAGCGGGTATCGCAAAAAGACGAAATACGAATGAGAGAGGAGTTCATCGAGTTGAATAAGCGACTTCGAAACATCGCGTGGGACCTCTCGGAAACGACAGTGCATCTGAAAAGAGAAATATCCGATCACGACGAAACCAGAAAGAAGCTAGACAAGTGTCTCGAAGAACAGGTGGAAAAAGAGGCACATCAGTGATCCCGCCGCCGCGCTGGCGGTGGCACACTTCGTTTATATATAGGAATTTTCAGAAGTAGTGTCGGTTTTGCCTATGCGAAAAGATTCGAAGACCGTCATTGCGAGGGCGAAGCCCGAAGCAAGCTCCAACGAACCAAGAATGAGATTGCTTCGTCGTTCCACTCCTCGCAAGTGACATGATTGCATGGTCGGAATGTGGGCGAGACATGAACGAATCCGACAGAATTTTCGAGAACTGCGGTACGTGCATGAAAGCGAATCGATAAGGCGGCAGACCCGCCGGTGCGAAAGACCAATGGGATCCGAAGATATTTTCCCTATCTTGCCGCAAACAAAACCTTCAACTACAATCATCCCCACACAATAATCGAATACAGGGCTAATCGGACATCCTCAGGAGAAAGGCAAACCCAGTGGATCGACAGTTCCTGAAATCTGTGGTGGAAGGCTTGATCTTCGCTCAGCCGGAGCCGGTGAGCATTGAAGCCATGAAGGCCGTTCTTGGAGATGAGCCCACTGATACAATCCAGGCGGTGCTCGACGAACTCCAACAGGAATATCGCCACAGAGCTCGAGGTTTTGTCTTGGATAAGGTCGCGGGGGGGTACCAATTCCGCTCCCTTCGAAGCATTGCGCCCTGGATACTGGAAATGAAAAAGGCTAAGCCGTCACGCCTCAGCAGGGCAGCACTCGAAGTGCTTACCATAATCGCATACAACCAGCCGGTTACCCGGGGCAGAATAGAGCAGATACGAGGGGTGGAAAGCGCGCCCACCATCAAGAATCTCGTGGAACGGGAGCTGGTCATGGTTGTCGGTCGCAAGGACATTCCGGGACGCCCGCTCCTGTATGGAACGTCAAAGCGTTTTCTGGAAGTATTCGGCCTTCCTGATCTGGCATCTTTGCCTCCGCTTCCGGAATCGGAATCCATGACCGAAGAACCGTCCTGACGTGCATCGGACTTCAGGCACATTCTCAGGCTATGGCATACAAGTTTCCGTCATCACTGCCGAAATACACTCGATCTTCGAAGACTGCGGGCGATGAATTGATGGATCCTTCGGTCTTAAACTTCCATTTCGGCTTGCCGGTATTTACGTCGAGTACATGCAGGGAACGATCCGCACTGCCGAAATAAACGCTGAAATAGGCCAGGGCCGGAGAAGACGCGATGGGACCCTCAGTTTCGTGACGCCATGCTTCCTGACCGGTTTTCATATCAATTGCGAACATCCGCCCCTCCCAATTGCCGAAAAACACTTTCCCGTAGCCGATTCCCGGAGAACAAGCGATCTTCGAACCTGACCTGAATTTCCACCTGACTTGGCCCGTATTCATGTCAACGGCATAAGCATTCCCATCCCAGCTCCCGAAATAAATTGCCTGGCCACCTATGGCCGGTGCTCCCGAAATAGGGCCTGCGGTTTTGCAGACCCACTTCACCTTTCCGCTGGCCCTGTCCAATCCATACAGATTGCCGTCATAGCTCCCGAAACACATGAACGACCCGGAAATCGCAGGAGAAGAAGATATGAGCCCGCCAGCTTTGAAAGCCCATGTAACGACTCCCGGCTTTGTCGCGACCGAATACAGCACGCCGTCCGCGCCTCCAAAATATACCATCTTGGCGGTAACTGCCGGAGACGAGGAAATAGGACCGTCTGTCCCGAATTTCCAGTATGGTTTCCCGGTCAAAGCATCCAAAGAGGAGAGATTGCCGCCGGACGTCCCGAAATAGACTCTACCCAGCGCTACGGCCGGGGATGACGTTATGGGGCCGTGGGTCTTGTACGACCATTTCAGTATGCCCGTATCCAGTGCAACGCTGTAGAACGTGCCGTCCCAACTGCCGAAATAGACGGTCTCATACGCAATTGCAGGAGTTGAAGAAACCCATCCCTGGGTCTTGAATTTCCATTTCATTTCGCTCAGCTGGCGCACCCCTGTCGACGGGTAATATCCCGTGCGACTCAAGCCGCCCCTAAAGATCATGAAATCGCGGATCGACGAGGGCACCGGTTGTTTTTCCATTGACGGTTCAGCAGGTTCGACATCGTCCTCAATGAGTTCTTCTTGGATCTTGGCCACAATAGCGCCGCATTCCGGGCACTGATCCAGATCAGCCATGTCGCCCCAGCCGCATTCGGGACATTCGAACACGTTGGCTGCAGAACCGCCTGACGAGCGTATTCTCTCAACGTCCTGAGCGGTTATCCGCTGTGCTTTCATCAGCTTCTGGAGCAATGATTCGAGTTCCGTTGCAGACACCGTGTACTTGGACATGAGCTCAGCTTTGCTCAAGGAGCTCTTCACGGCGTCAACAAGTTCTTTTGCGCTAAAGGTTCTCTTGGCCATCAGATCAGGACCTCGCCGCCGGGCATCCACAGGCCGAAGGATACGGGTGCTTATTCCAGGAAGTGTCAGAAGACCGGATACGGACCTTGTCAGCGGCCTATACTGTAATAGGTGAATCCGCGTTCAAGCATTCTACTCCGATTATAAATGTTTCTCCCGTCAAAAATCACCGGTTCAACCAGGAGTTCCCGAATTTTGTCAAAATCCGGATGCCGGAATTCGTTCCACTCAGTCACAATGATGAGCGCGTCGGCTCCGTCCACACATTCGTAATTACCGGGCGCGTACTCTATTGAATCGCCGAGGATTTCACTGGCCTTTTCCATGGCAACCGGGTCGAAAGCTCGTATGCGAGCGCCCCGTGATCGCAGGGCACGGATGACGTCAAGAGACGGGGCCTCCCTGATATCATCGGTGCGAGGCTTGAAACTCAACCCCCAAAGGGCAAAGAGCTTATTGTGGAGGGAATTTCCCCCATAATGATCCACAATTTTGTTGATGAAGTGCTCGCGCTGAAATTGGTTGGCCCTTTGCACGGATTCCAGTATTCCCAATTCCATACCGTTCTCCCGCGCTGTTTGCGTAAGAGCCTCAACATCCTTGGGAAAACACGAGCCACCGTATCCCAAACCTGCAAAGAGGAAATGAGGCCCGATCCTGGGATCCGTTCCGATGCCGCTCCGCACCATTTCTATGTCCGCACCCATTCTTTCGCACAGTCGCGCCAACTCGTTGACAAAAGAAATCTTGGTGGCTAGAAGACCGTTTGCAGCATATTTTGTCATTTCCGACGAAGGAATATCCATAACAAGAATCGGTTTTCCCGTTCTCACAAAAGAGCTGTACAGTTCTTTGATGATTTCACCCACTCTGACGTCGTTGACGCCCACGACGACGCGGTCCGGCTTCATACAATCCTCAATCGCATTGCCTTCCTTGAGGAATTCGGGGTTTGAAGCAACGTCGAATTGACAATTGGTTTGTTCGGCTATGATAGCGCGCACTTTCTCCGTGGTGCCCACCGGCACGGTGCTCTTGGTGACAATGATTTTGTAAGTTTTCATCACGCGGCCGACCTCCCGCGCGACGGAAAAGACCTGAGAAAGATCCGCACATCCGTCGTTGCACGGGGGAGTGCCCACCGCGATAAAATTGATGAGCGATCGATCGACCGTAGCTTCAAGATCGGTGGTAAAATGCAGTCTTTTTTCGGTGACGTTCCGCCACAGCATTTGTTCAAGGCCGGGCTCGTAAATCGGAACTTTTCCGCCGATCAGCCCTGCTATCTTGGTTTCGTCAATGTCCATCAGCGTGACATCGTTTCCCATTTCGGCGAAACAGACCCCGGTGACAAGTCCGACATAGCCTGTTCCTATCACTCCGACGCGCATATCCGGTACCTCGCAACTGGTTGAGTGTGACAATTTCGTACAAGAATGAACGCGATATTTTGGCACAAGACGCCCGTCATCTCAATCATTTCTTGTCCACCGCGTATCCATGCAGTGACGGGGGCGAAAAGGCTGTCAGGGCGCGTGCAGCGAAGCAATCCCGGCCTTCAAGTATCAGATTGGTGTGTCGTTTCACTCCTCACAACGACACAGGCCAGGCAGTTCGCCCGCGTGACTGAATGATTCCCGGCTCCGCATTAATTATCGTGAAAGTCCGCCCTGTTTCTGATAAAATAGGTACTTTATCGACAAAACATCTTCAGGTTTAGGTGACGAGAGTGGATTATTCCCTGTTTGCGGCAGTCAGCATCTTGCTTTATCAGATAGTGTTTTGGACGGCTAGGCTCCGGGACCTCGTCCAGTGCATGGTTCGGGTGCCCGTCATCGGGACGGAGAACCGTCCGGACGCGGGGGAAGACTTACCGATGATTTCCGTCGTCGTGCCGGCTCACAACGAACAAGCGGGAATCGCGGAATGTCTGCAATCTGTCCTGGAGCAAGACTATCCCCGCTTCGAAGTGATCCTGGTGAACGACAGATCGGAAGACCTCACAGCGACGATTGCAAAGAAGCTGGGACGGGGCAGGTCCAATTTCAGAATGATCGACGTGCGGGAATTGCCGAGCGGATGGACCGGCAAATGCCATGCCCTGGATGTCGGCGTACGATACGCATCGGGCGATTGGCTGGCGTTTCTCGACGCGGACAGCGCCCTTCATCCTTCCGCCCTGAGGCAGTGTTATCGAACAGCCGTTGAACATGCGGTGAATATGATCACACTCAGCCCCAAGTTCGTGCTGAAGACATTCTGGGAAAAAGCGCTCCAGCCCGTTTTCGTGGCTATGTCCTGTATTTTGTTTCCCCTGTCCAAGATTAATGACCCGGCGAGCCCGGTGGCCTCGGCCAATGGGATGTTTTACCTGATAAGCAGGACTGCATATGAAAAGATCGGCGGACACCACGACGTCAAGGGTCTTGCGGTAGAGGACATCGGTATCGGGAAGAGGGTCAAGGCTTCCGGCCTCGGACTGCTCTTTGCCAACGGCAGGCACGTTCTCCGCACACGCATGTACACGGGTTTTGGGGAAGTCCTGAATGGCTGGATCAGAATATTGAGCGCTTCAATGAATTATGAGCTGGGGAAGGTTCTCAAGTACCTGACCATGCACACGCTCATGAGTCCGCTGGCCTCAATTTTCGCGTTCGCTGTATTCATTCCCGCTGCTCAGTCCTTTTCCCCTGCGCTGTGGATATCGTTGCTGCTAGCTTTCGGATTGGCGGCGACAGTCGTACAATCCTGGTTCTGCGCTCAACTGGGAATTTCGCCACGATACTCAGGACTGATATTTCTCGGAAATCTATTCCTCATATGGGTTTTCCTGGTGATCATAAAGAAAATCCTAATGAAGGATGCGCTCCAGTGGCGGGGCACGACATATCAGAGCACTCTTTACGAGCCCACGGCATTAAACCCGGAAGAAGCTCCACGAGGATACACCGGTTCCGCTGCGCAATTTCTCGAAAAAACCAATTGACGTTCACGTTCTGAACAGAATCCGGCGTTGCAGGGGAAGCGAAGGAAGGTATGGACGGTGGATTCGGGCAATGAGGGGGCCGAAACCCCCTCTCGAAAGGACCGACTTACCCGTGGAAAGATCTCATTTTCCATCCGTGCATTTTTTTCATTTTGGCACGAAATGATTTTTGCGCCATGAAATCGGCAACGCGGTCGAGCTGTTCAGGAGTAAGCAGGGCAAGTCGATCTCTTTTCAGTTTGAACCTTTCTTTTAAAAGATCACCCTTGATCTTGACCATCTGATCGTCAATTTGAGCCAATTTCTGCTGGTCGATTTTGCCTGAAAGAAGCATCGTCTTTTTTTCGTCTTTCAGAGCCATCAGATCAGTTCGCGCTTTGCGGGTGCGATCGCGAAAAGATACGTACAGGGATCTGATCTGCTTTTTCTGATCGTCCGTGATGCCGAGTTTCTTCATCAGGCCTTCGAGAGACCGTTTGTGGTGGTACGAACCTCCAAAGTGCTCCGAAGTTCCGCTGGGCTGGCCCGCTTGCAACGCCTGAGGGCCGGAAGGTCCGGAAGATGTGCCCTGAGCATAGAGGACAGTACCGGATACGATGGCGAAAACCACTGCCGCAAATGCAGCAACAAGGACCTGTTTTTTCATGGAAATTCCTCCTGTTCTGCCTTTCCTGTTCAATGTAGACGCATGTGTCTCGTTCTCGTTAACAGACGGAGGGCGTAAACGTGTGGAGAGGCTCAACCGATGCGATGCTGGAAGGTGTTCCGCACTTGTTCCGTGATCCGCTTCGGCCTGACGCGGGGTTCGGGATTAGTCCGTCGCGACTCAGGCAAGGTTGCCCTCGTGGACCACATTCCTAGTTCGAACTCCCGGCGAACAATAGAGAAATGCGTTGCTCTTGTCTTACTTATTATGAGGGACGCTACTTACGTGCGCCCGGCGTGTTTCTGTCCGGAATAGGGATCAATGGGGGAAGCGAAACCGTCGTCGTGTACCACACCACGTCCAGGTCGATCTCGAAGTACGCGTGAACGAGACGGTTGCGCATGCCGAGGATGGATTTCCAGGGAATCTCGGGCAGGGTCTCCCGGCAACCTTCAGAGCTTTTCGATGCTGCTTCTCCTATTATTTCAATACACTTCATCAATCCCAAAGCCAACAATCGGTCTTTACCGAGATCGTCTCTCGTCTTCCCCTCAGCGAAATGAACTGCTTCACGAGCCGCAGCCAGCATATGCCGCAGCCGAATTTGATCATCCTCTCGCATACTGAACCTCGGCCTCAGCCATTACTTTGTCTCTAAAATAACGGCTCAGCTCATAGGGGGTCCGAAGATCCACCTTGCAGCCACCAAGCGCTTCCGAGAGTTCCGTCTCCATATCAGCAAGCTCAAAATAACCGGGCGTCTGCCCTTCCTCGAAATCCACAATGAAATCTATGTCGCTCTCTGGACCGAAATCCTCGCGGAGATATGACCCGAAGACCGACAGCTTCTTAATATGGTGCTTTCGGCAGAAATCTTTGATCAAGTCACGTGGAATACTAGGCCGCGTTTGGTTCATGGAATCCTTCCTGCGCTCTTCGGGTCACCGGAGCATGGCCTTCTACGAAAATATCGTTTTCCGAGACGGAAGGCAATGCGGAAAGCCCGAGTCATGTCAGAAAGGCGCCGGATCTGCGCTTGATTGACAGGCAGGTTTGGCCTGTTGTCGCGAGGAGTATTGGTGCCTTGATTATTATATCCGCACCCGCCTGATTCCGCTTGGTTTGCATTCCCGTGAATTGGGGTTATTTTTTATCTCAACCGGACCGTTAGTATCAATGGCATCTTGAGAGTTCCGAGGTCCCTGAAGGTATGATAAGATGCCCTCACAGATGAATTTTGATGGAAGGAAAACATCGTTGGACATTGACACGCGCAGAGGGTCATCGGCGGCCAAGGAGCGAACTTTCGAGTGCAAGGTCTATTACGAGGACACCGACTGTATGGGAGTGGTCTATCATGCCAATTACCTGAAATACCTCGAAAGGGCCCGCTCGGAATACGTCGAGGATCGTTTGACCGGCGTCGCGGACTACCACGACAGCGGTTTTTACTTCATGGTGCACAAAATTGAAATGGTATTTCATTCACCTGCACGATTGGGTGACTCCCTGGTGGTGCGCACCTGGATCGAAAACACCACGCGCTACAGGATAGTGGTCAAGCAGATCATCATAAAAAGAGGAGAACCGAAGGATTATCTGGTCACCGCAACGATCACGCTCGTTACAGTGGGGTCTGACGGCCAATTAATGGAGGTTCCGGGAGAATTTCACGGACTGTAGCTTGGTCGCAGCTTGCTGAAAATGCACTGTCAGGTGCGGAAAATTCCGGTCGGAGATTCCATGAGACATGTGAGGCTCTGTATTCTTTTGTTTATCCTTTTTGTGCTGGTTCCCCACTTCGGAGCGGCTTGTGCCGACGAAGTGGATATCCTCGCGGACAGGGCGCTGAAAGTCTCAGGAATTACCGGGCAGTTGGACGACTTGGGAGCGGCTGTCATTGCAGCGGTTCCCGCGGACGCATTTCCCAACGTAAAAGCGAGGCACGACGCCAGTGCCCACGTAAAGAAAACCATGAACAAAAATGCCCTTCTGGAGTCCGTTCGTTCAGTGGTGCGAGCAGACGCGGACAGGCAAGTGCTTGAAGGCATCGTCTCATTCTACGAATCGAAACTCGGCCGGAGGGTCGGGCGCCTCCAGGAATCCGCACTGGAGCCGAATCTCCTCAGGAACATCCGGGAAGGCCGCAAAGTTATGGCTGAAACCGACGAGGCTCGCCTAGCCACGCTCAGACGAATTGTCGATTCGGACCGCGCTCACGAAAACAATAAGGCGCTGTTGAATACCGTAGTAAAAGGACTTGTGGACGGACATAAGGGAGATACTCCCGATACGATGAACGAAGGTGAAATTGCCCAGGGAAAATTGAAGATCATGGATAGAGCAATCCGCAGTCACGAGGATCGCAACAAGGAACTGGCCGTTGCCTCCTACGCATACACCTACAAGTCCCTGGATGACAAAGAGCTGGCGGAACTGGCCGCATTTCGGGAATCCCGAACAGCCGCGCGCTTCGGCGAAGCGGTCCAAAAAGGGTTGAATGCAGCTGTTTACAAAATTGCGCGGTCATTTGCAGAATCGGCAGCGAGATGGCGAACCGCCCCCGTTTCCGGCGATTCCGAATCGAAGATGGAGCAGTCCCCGGTCTCCGGCAATACAGGAGATCGCTTTTCCAGATAAACCGGTGTCCGCTCATCGGCGAAACTCATGACACGTAAACACACAAAAGTTGTCGTTGTCTGGATGGTGATCCTTTTCGGTATGGGAACCGTTCCCGCGTCGGCTGCGGAAGAGGGGTACGCCCATTATGTGGACCCGCAGTGGCGTTTCTCATTGGATTACCCCGTTACCATGAAGGTCAGCTCGCCGAATCCCGATGAGCTGAAGATATCCCACTCCGGCGCAACGCTGAGGGTAACCATATTCATTGAAAAGAGGCCGAAAAAAGAGCCTCCCAATGCACAAGTCCACCTGGAAGCGCTCAAGAAAAAGCTCAGCGAGGAAGAGAAGGACGTCTCCATTCTGGAAGAAGGAAAAGGTACCGGCATCCCCGGCGCTCAGGGCTATCTCATCTGCTCTTTCAAGGATCGCCGAGGCATGCAACTTGTCCAACTTGTACAGTATTACGCAAGCGAGGACCTGATCCTGCAGATGGTAATTTCGGATCGGCCGCAAGGATTCAAGAATCTGGAACAGGTGATACGGAAGATTCACCATTCGCTGAAAATACTGAACCCGAAACTGAAATGAACGATCAACAACTTTCAACACTCGCGCGAATTCATTCAGTTATGGGTAGGAAGAAGTTGTCATTGCGAGCGCAGCGAAGCAATCTCCGCCTTTAAGTATTGAGATTGCTTCGTCGTTTCACTCCTCGCAATGACAGAGGTTCGGCACTTCCCCTGAGTAACCGGACGATTACCACTCGCGGGCGTGTCGGTGAAAAAGGTGTCCTAGAGATGTCGGCATTCAAAATCGTATCAGACTTCCAACCACGGGGAGACCAGCCGCAGGCTATCGTTGAACTCTCGGACGGGGTTGCCCGAGGCGTGAAACATCAAGTTCTTCTGGGTGTCACCGGTTCCGGCAAGACGTACACTATGGCTAACGTGATTGCCAATGCCGGCAAACCCACACTGATTCTCGCACCCAATAAAACCCTTGCCGCTCAGCTTTTTAACGAACTGCGGGCCCTGTTTCCGGAAAATGCGGTGGAGTATTTCGTATCCTACTACGATTACTATCAGCCTGAAGCGTACATACCCCAGAGCGACACTTATATAGAAAAAGACTCTTCCATAAACGAAACCATAGACAAAATGAGGCACTCCGCCACGCGATCGCTCTTGGAACGCCGCGACGTGGTCATTGTCGCGTCGGTATCGTGCATATACGGGTTGGGATCGCCTGAGGCGTACCAGAACATGCTCGTGCATCTCATTCAGAAGGAGGAAAGCGACCGGGACGAGGTCCTCAGGAAACTGGTGGAAATACAATACGAACGCAATGACGTGGACTTTCACCGGGGAACCTTCCGAGTCAGGGGCGATGTTGTGGAGGTGTTCCCCGCGTACGAGGAATCCGTGGCTTTGCGAGTGGAATTTTTCGGTGATACCGTGGAAGGGATCTATGAAATAGACCCGTTGCGGGGGAAGGTGTTGAGATCGCTTGAAATGGCGGCAATATACCCTGCAAGTCATTATGTGACCGAAAGATCGCGCTTGATCATGTCAGCCGATGCCATACTTCAAGAAATGATCGAGCGGGTGGCACATTTCCGGGAAAGCAACCGTTTCATCGAGGCCCAGCGCATTGAGGAGCGGACGCGCTTCGACGTGGAAATGCTCAAGGAAATGGGCTACTGCAATGGTATCGAGAATTATTCCCGGTATTTGACGGGCAGGAATCCCGGCGAGCCCCCGCCCACGTTGCTGGAATATTTTCCCAAAGATTCCCTATTCTTCATCGATGAATCGCACGTGAGCGTGCCCCAGCTTTCGGGCATGTTCAGAGGCGACCGATCAAGGAAACAAACTCTCGTGGAATACGGTTTTCGCCTCCCCAGCGCACTCGACAACCGGCCGCTCATGTTCGACGAGTTTGAAGGACATGTGAACCAGGCAATTTACGTGAGCGCTACGCCAGGACAATATGAACTCGAGCAGGCAGGCGACAGGATCGTGCAACAGGTCATTCGTCCTACAGGACTCATGGACCCTGTAGTGGAGCTTCGTCCTGCAATAAATCAGGTGGACGACCTGCTGGAGCAGATCCGCATACGAGTTGACCGGGGATACCGGGTGCTCGTGACGACGTTGACCAAGAAGATGGCTGAAGATCTCACGGAATATTACGGCAGTCTGGGTATCAGAGTGCGCTACCTCCACTCCGAAATCCATACCATCGAACGCATGGAGATAATTAGGGATCTCAGGCTCGGTGAGTTCGACGTGCTGGTGGGCATCAATCTGCTCAGGGAAGGACTCGATATTCCAGAGGTTGCGCTGGTGGCCATCCTGGATGCAGACAAGGAAGGATTTCTCCGGTCTGAGCGATCCCTCATCCAGACCGCGGGCCGCGCTGCACGAAATGTTGACGGAACGGTGATCCTGTATGCGGATACCGTCACGGAATCCATACGCAGGACCATGGAAGAAACGAGCCGCAGGCGTAGAATCCAAAACCAATACAATGAAGATAACGACATAACGCCTGAAACTATTCGCAAGCACATTACGGATATTCTCTCCTCGCTCGCGGAGCAGGAATACGTCACGGTCGACGTTGAGGACGAGGAAGAATGGGCCGATCTTGAACCTTCCCAGATTGAGGAAACCATCGAGAACCTGACACGGCAAATGTTTGAGGCTGCGAGGGATCTGGAATTCGAAAAGGCTGCGGAACTCAGGGATCAAATCCGCAGGCTGGAAAATGCCCGAATTTCGTTCGGCGTAGGAGTATAAGACAGCTTCGGTCTAATGACGGCAAAACTGGCGAGGCGCCTAGTCATTCGGTCCCACGGAAGCCCACTTTTCCGTGTCATTGCGAGGAGCGAAGCGACGTGGCAATCTCGACATGTAAAAGCGGAGATTGCTTCGCTGCGCTCGCAATGACATGCTTCAACATCGTGCGTGCAAGGGAAGGCTTATCAATCCGACAATACTTTCGAGAATTACTATAAAGCGGCAGTCGTACAAAAGAAAAGCGGAAGGCTTGCGCCCTCCGCTTGTTGATTCACATCCGGATTTACCGGGGCTTAGAATTCGCCCGCAATCTTCAGCTCCATGCCCCAGATAGGATCGATTGCCCTGTTGGGATTGATACCCCAATTCGCAGGAGTGCCTCCGTTGGCTGCGTTTTGCCCAATAGCCCAGTTGGGAACACTCTTGTCCACGCACGCCCACTTATACCAGTTCCCCGGCTGCCAATAGGCAAAGGTGGCGTTTACGAGAAATCCTTCCAGGAGTTTCCAGTCAAACCCTGCGTCAACTTCATACCCAAGGTTCGTGTCAGGGATGTTCGGCGCAAACAGGTGCACCGTGTCGTAGAAGATTCCCACCGCTCCAGGGGCAACGACGGGAGCGTTGAGCTCGTTTGTAATCTGTCCGTTATTGGCCATGGTCGGCGCAAATCTGACCGGCTTGATGAATCCCCATCCCCAGCCGCTCTTGGAAGCCCTTTCCGCCCAGAAGAAACTGCCGTACACGTTCAAGTTCGACGCAACAGAGTAGTCCAGCCGTCCTGCCAAAGTGTACGCATCTTCCACGTATCCGTTGCCTGTATCACCGTTGATATGGGTCCCGAGACCGTAGCTGTACACCGCCAGGTAACTATACGGCCGGTACACGCCGGTATCGGAAAAGCTCGTGGACTGACGGGTGTCCCCGGGTTTCGCATTTGCTGTCCCTGCTGCAAATCCGCTCGGTCCGGGAAACACGATGACGCCGTTCCGATCGATCTGCTGCACTGGCACACCGGCAGCACCACCGCCACCGGTTCCTCTGCCTCGACGATCAGGACCGGCGGACCAGGTGTACAGGAACGAAAACTTCGAGGGTCCGCATAGAATCCCGGCTTCCGCACCGTAACGCCAGTTCTCGGTGTAAAAATCCCGCGTTCTCGTAAAATCAGGCGTTCCGTTGATGTTCTTGACTCTCACTCTGTTGATCTCGTGGAACCAGCCCACTTCAGAGTTGAAGAAGAAGCGACCGTTGTTGTACTTGAAGTACGCGTCACCGTAATTCTGCTCGCGGTCCCTATAAGTGCGCGTGTTCCTGCGACCGGGGGTGCCGATAAATCCTTCACCGCCATTGTGCAGGTACACCGGGTTCCAGAGGGCGCCCATATCGATGTTTCCACTGCGGTACGTGACGGACGGAGCGGTCATATCCCAGACGCGGCTGTTGTTCTGGTCGTAGTCCTGATTGAAATAACCTGCTGTTTGGATTTGCCCGGCCGCGCCCGTACCAGCTGTGGGAGCAACCGTTGGGTTGAAGTCTGAATCAGTACGGTTCCGCCTGTTCGCCTCGAAACCGAACTGAATTCTGATGGGACCGTAGTCTGCGGTAAGAGCGAATTTCTCGCTGGAACGGGATTCTTCACCGTTGTAATACAGGCCCATACCGAAAGAGGATGGCCGCTTGCCGAGAGTCAGCGTGCCCCAGGGAAGTTGGGCGGTCAGCCACAACGTGTTCCAGTAACCGGGGGAGAAGGATCTCTGGATTCCCGGAAATCTTGCGTTGTTGTATTCGGCTGCAACCAGGTTTCCTGAGCCGATGTCGTTATTCGCGAATGGCGCATTCGAGTAGAAGCCCAGGGTCGCCCACTCGCCGATGTAGTACTGGCCGCGAACCCGCATGGCCGGATTGATGCGCAGATCCATGTTGTTGACCATCCACATGGTGTTGCGCGCTCCACTGGTTCCGGATACCAGGTCATTGAGCTGCGCGCCCAGCCATCCGTTAATGGGAGCATAGATCCCGGCACTCGCCACTATACCGCTTCCATTATCGATGTCATACGGGCCAAAGAAGCCTGCAGTTCCCCCTTGCCCCCTGACTTCGTACAACCAGTTAAAATTGCCGTCCATGGTGAATTCCCAGGCCGACGCCGGCCCTGCCACCATGAGACTGAGGCTGAGGATTATCCCCAAAAACCAAACCCTATGTTTTAACATACGTATTCCTCCTTCATCACAAAGGACGGCTAATCCGTCCAACATCAAACCATCAACACGTATCCGGGCAGCGCTGGGACCGGAATCCATGCTTATTTCCGAAGTTATACCTGGAATTACAGGGAATGCTACGCGAATTGAAGGCCTATGTCAAGCTTAAAAATAAGGTATTTGGACGCATTCCTTGTTACAAAAGTGTTGACGACAAAATCGAGCGCTCACATTTATTTCTCAATGCGCACGAAAAATTCAGAACTTGTATACAAAGTCATGTCTGATTCACGACAATTTTAACAACCTTGCGGAATGTCGGGCACACACGTACGCCAGGTTCATCCTTTTCAGATCCAGAGACACCTGCATTCGAAGCCATGCAATCATACATAAATGCAGTGTGCCCAAAAAAACTCTGCCGACACGCGCACCTGCCGCGCTGACAGAATCGAGAAAGAACAGGAACCATTCAGTATCCATATGTTACGCTTGGGAAAAAGCGTGTCATTGCGAGCGAAGCGAAGCAATCTCTGCCGTTACATGTCGAGATTGCTTCGTCGCGTCGCTCCTCGCAATGACCGAGGGTGGGTACTTCTCCCGAGTCACTGAACGATGACTGCTTCGTCGTTTCACTTCTCGCAATGACAGCATGGGCCATGTCCCGGACTCCGAATGCCTGCCGGGAACAAGACCATTCTGTTTTTGTTTCTATAATGCTACAGTGCGCTAGTGTGCTGTCCCACAAGTGACTTACGTAACCGGCCATCTGAGCCTCTCCCGAAGTATTCATCGAGCGACGGAAGCCGGTTTTGTCATTGCGAGCGAAGCGAAGCAATCTCGCGTGGTTGCAGAATAAGGGCTGGAGATTGCTTCGTCGCGTCGCTCCTTGCAATGACACTGATTCGCGTCCCGACCAAGTCGGTGATTTGAAAGCTATTTGCGGGACACAACACTAGTCGGAAAAAACGAACCAAGCGCAGGAACAGGGCCATGAAAATTACCATCCTGGGGAGTGGAACTATTACTCCGAGCAAGAATCGTAACCCTTCGGGTCTTGCCGTACAGACCTCCGAAGCGTGGCTCCTGCTGGATATGGGGCCGGGAATCCTCCGGCGACTGGCCGAGGCGGACATCGACGTGAGGTGGATCGATCTGGTGCTCATCACTCATTTTCATCCGGACCACATAAGCGATCTGGTGCCCTTTCTGTTCGCGTCGAATTATTCTTACCACGAACAGCGCACGGAGCCGTTCCACGTCGTCGGGCCCAGGGGTCTGGAACAATTCTACCAGGGCATGATACATTTGTACGGACACTGGATTGTCCCCAGCGGAAACCGGCTCGTCCTGCGGGAGCTGGATGCCTCACGAGAGGATTCTTTCGTTCTTGGCAGCCTGACCGTCCGTTCGACTCCTTCGGCCCATTCGTTTCCAAGCCTGTCCTACAGGCTTGAAGCGGACGGATCGGTGCTCACCGTTTCTGGAGACACGGATTATTCCGAGGATCTGATCCAACTGGCCCAAGGCTCGGATGTTCTCATTTGCGAGACTTCCTTCCCGGACGACATGAAAGTATCGGGGCATCTCGTGCCGAAGGAAGCCGCGGACATCGCTGCCAGGGCGTGCGCAAAAAAACTGATACTGACTCATTTTTACCCGCCCTGCGAAGACCAGGATATCATCGCCCAGGCTGCCGGGATTTTTTCGGGAGAGGTTTCCAAGGCGGAAGATCTCACTATAATAGATGTATGAGTGAACCAGGCTACGGCTTGCATTCAGGAATATCGTCCCGCACGGGGCATCCATTCAGTTACGGGTGAAAAAAGGCCGTCATCGCGAGCAAAGCGAAGCAAACTCCGCCTTCAAGTATCGAGATTGCTTCATCGTTTCACTCCTCGCAATACAGGTGATAAGCATATCCCCAGAGTAAGTGAATGATAACCGCATGGAATTCAGAGCTTGACGATGAAAACGTTTTTTAGAACAATAACCGGAAAGATATTGTTTTGGTGCTTTTTTCTGATTCCTCTCGCCATTCTCGTGGAGATTCCCATTTTTCTCCTGGGCGTGGGGCTGGGCACGTACCTGGTTTTCTCACGGGATCTTCCCGAAATACCGCCGATGTTGTCATACCAGCCGAGAACGGTATCGACGTTTTACGCAGACGACGGCACGGTGATCGGCGTTTTTTACAAAGAAAAACGCTACGTTGTGGACCTCCCGCAGATACCGACTCATGTGAAGAACGCTTTCCTTGCATCCGAGGATTCTCACTTCTTCGAACACCACGGTGTGGACTGGCTCAGGATCGCTGCAGCCATGGTACGCAATGTTAAAGCCCTCAGAGTCACTCAGGGTGGCAGCACCATTACCATGCAGGTCACAAGGAACTTTTTGCTCAGCCGGGAGAGAAGGCTGTCCAGAAAAATCAAGGAAATGATCCTCGCAGAACGCCTCGAAAAAGCGTGGGGCAAGGAAAAAATTCTCCATGTGTATTTGAACGAAATCTACCTGGGCGAGGCATGCTACGGCGTTGAAGCTGCGGCGCGCGGATATTTCGACAAGCCTGTGGAGCATCTGTCCCTGGCGGAAGCGGCTTTGATAGCCGGACTCGTCGCGGGGCCCGCCAGATTCAATCCGTACAAAAGCGAGGAACTGGCTCGTCAGAAACAGGTGGTGGTCCTTGGCCGAATGCTCCGTGCGGGATTCATCACTCAAGACGAGTACGACAAGGCAAAAGCGGAACAACTCACGATCCGCGGAGAGAGCGTGCATCCCTTCGACCTGGTGCCGGATTTTGCCGAGGCGGTCAGACGCTATGTTTTGAAAAAATATGGAGAAGAGAAGCTGCTGAATGAAGGCCTGAAAGTCTTCACGACCTGCAAGCTGGACTACCAGCGTAAGGCCGTGGAGTCCCTTGAGAAAGGTCTCGATGAGATCAAAGCCAGACTGAAGCACATAGCCATACTCAATACCGTCCCGAAGGAAGAAATTCCTGAACTTCTGCAAAGGAGAGCTACGCCTGAACTTCACGAAAACAAACAGTACCAGGGTGTTGTCACCAGAGTGACGCATCGCAAGACAAAAGATGTCGTCCTGGACGTTGCCTTGAGCAAACGTCTTGCGGGCCAGGTGCGCCTCGACCGGGGGGGTGGGGTTTACAAGGTGGGGCATGTGGTTGCCCTTCGATTCGACAAGTTTGTGGACGATGTACCCACGTTCGTGCTGGACACCGATCCCAAGCTCGAAGGAGCGTTCCTCTGCATCGAGAATCGGACGGGATTTGTCCGGGCGCTTGTGGGCGGTACTTCGGGAGACAGGTTCAAGTTCAACAGGGCTATTCAAGCTAAGCGACAGCCGGGCAGCGCGTTCAAGCCCATCATTTATTCGGTTGCCATGGAAGAGAAAAGTTATAGCCCGGCCACCATTATTGTTGATGAACCCATCGTGGTGGACTTCGATAGAGAAGACGTGGAATGGGAACCCAGAAACGCAGGGGGCAATTTTCTCGGACCGCTCAGTTTGCGCAGAGCGTTGGAGCTCTCTCGGAACATCTGCACTATTAAGATTCTTATGGACGTCGGCTTCGATCCGGTGATTGAAATGGCCCACAAAATGGGCATCACTTCGGAACTGGGGCGAAATCTGTCCTTGAGTCTCGGGACATCGGAATTGAGCCTGTTTGAGCTGACATCGGCTTACACCGTGTTTCCTAACAGCGGAATTCATGTTGAGCCGGTGCTCGTGAAACGGGTGGAGGATAGATTCGGGAATGTCCTGGAAGACAACAGTAATGTGCCTCTTCTGGACGAAGCGGAGATTCCCAAACCGACGCCGAGAGAAGAATTTGCGGACGACTCCGAGTACCAAACGCCCCAAGTACCAGCTGAAAAGTGGAAGCAGCCGGCTCGCGTTCCTCCTTCGGGTGACGATTCAAAGGCCGGCGCCCGCGATCGGACATCCTCGGACGAGACCGGTATTCCGGAGAGCAATTCCCGGGTCAAACCCGCCATGTCTCCGCAGACTGCTTACATTATGACGTCCCTTCTTCAGGGAGGAGTGAGACAGGGCACGGGGGCTCGCATGACCCAATATCTCAAGAGAAAGGATCTCGCGGGCAAGACCGGCACCACAAATAAAGCGGCTGATACGTGGTTCATCGGATTCAACCCTGACTACACAGCGGGAGTCTGGGTGGGGTTCGACGAAAAAAGACCTCTCGGAGACAGGGAAGAAGGTGCTCGGGCTGCTCTTCCCATTTGGGGTTACTTTATGAAATCCATACTGGAGAACAAGCCCGAAAGAGATTTTCCCGTACCCCCCGAATTGACGTTCAAGGACATGCTTACCTTTACCGGCAACCCCACGCAGGGATTTGTCCCGAAAATGGTTCGTGAACCCGTGTATACGCCTTTTGTCGGGAAGACGCTCGTGCTATGGCCCCAGGACACTCCCCAAACTCTGGCACAGTACCGGGGAGTCATTTTGCCGGGAATCACGTACGATCAGGCAGCGTACGGCGCGTCGCCTCCCGGCCAGACGGGCGGGCCGGTGCCCCTGTATCCGGGACAACCGGGAGCTCAACCACCCGTGCACCCCATGGACGGACGGAATTTGTTCCCCGAAACCGTTCCGCACAACCCGCATCCTCCCGCCGGGGCTGTGACGGGAGAAAAACCGGGCGGCAAGCAGCCGCTGCTCCAGGAGCGGGCATTGCAACCGCCGTCCGCTCCCAACCCCTTGCCACAGGGCCTCAATCCGGGGCCCAGCCCGGAAGCGCGACCGCGGCCGATTCCTCCCGCGGCTACGCCCGCCCCAAATCCGAGATAAGCAAGAGGATCAGTATTCGAACCGGTCCACGTTAGCATTCCATTCTCTACGGAGGCACCGCCATGCGAGTGGCAGTGGCCATGAGCGGCGGAACGGACAGCACCGCCACGGCTCTCATGCTGAAAAAAGAAGGGCACGACGTCGTCGGGGTCCACATGCGTTTGCACGAGCATTCGGAGACATCATGGGAATCGGCCCGACAAGCTGCCCGAGAGATAGCCGTGCCGCTCGAACAGACAGATGTGCGCGATGA
This sequence comes from Desulfomonilaceae bacterium, assembly GCA_035319325.1. Lineage (GTDB taxonomy): Bacteria > Desulfobacterota > Desulfomonilia > Desulfomonilales > Desulfomonilaceae > DATHCX01. The sequence continues at coordinate 21,617 of DATHCX010000008.1, read as the reverse complement.
GTTCAGCGAACTGGTGATAGGGCCATTCGTGGAGGAATACGCCCGCGGACGCACGCCATCCCCGTGTCCGGTCTGCAACCGCTGCATCAAGATGACGCTTCTGTTGCGATACGCTGCTTCCCTCGGTTGCGAAAAAATTGCCACCGGCCATTACGCACGAGTGGTGCGCGGCCCGAACGGTCCCGAGCTCCTGAGAGCAAGAGACCGCAAAAAGGACCAATCATATTTTCTCTTCGGTCTCACGGGGGAAATGCTTCAACAGACCCTGTTTCCATTGGGAGATTTCACGAAGGCAGAAGTGCGCAAGTTTCTGAAAACGGAAGGGATTTCAGCCTGGGAATCAGCCGAATCCCAGGAACTCTGTTTCATTCCCGACGGCGATTACCGGGGCTATCTTCTCAAACGGGGAGTCCGGGATTTGCCCGGCGATATAGTGGATTGCTCAGGAAGATCCCTCGGCCGGCACGCGGGGGTATCCGGATTCACCGTGGGCCAGAGGCGAGGACTGGGTATCTGCGGGCCCGAGCCTTCTTACGTGGTGCGCATCGACTACGAGACCGGAACAGTCGTCGTGGGTGCCAAGAAAGAAACGTACACGTCCGTTCTGAAAATAGCGAGCCTCAACCTGCTCGTACCATGCAGACCGATTCCGGGAGCCAGGTTTGACGTGAAGATACGTTCCACCTCGAAAGCGGTGGCGTGTGAGTTAATTCGCTGGGAAGGCGGATCGTGCGAGTTCCGTTTTGACAGACCTCAGTCCGCGGTTGCTCCAGGTCAGGCTGCCGTATTATATTCCGGCGACAGGGTTGTGGGAGGCGGATGGATCCAAGATGCGTTCTAGCGGGAGACGAGTCTTCGACAACATGTGGCACAGTCGGTCCCATGTTCCGGATTACTCTCGGAGAACCGCGGGATCTCATCGGGAAGGATTCCCCACCCGGGTATGGATACCGGTGCGAATGTTCCGGCTTGATCCACCATTGGGAGCGGGGTAGAATTCTCAAGAACACTTTCACGATAATTCGGTAAAAAAAGCATGTCGCCTTCACCTGTTACGTGGAGCACGGTTGCGGAACTGAAATCCCCGTTTCTCATCATGGGATTTCACGGCTGGTCAAATGCCGGAAACGTATCCAGCGACACTCTCACCTATTTGGGGGAGGTGTTGCAGCCGCGCGTTGTGGCCACCATTTGTGAAGAATCTTTTGTTGACTATACCGTCAACCGACCAATAGCCCAGATAGAGAACGGCATTATTTACGAGCTCGAACCCATGCTTGCGGAAGTGACGTGCTGGATCAATCCGTCGGGAAACCACGATCTCGTCCTTATTTTGGGAAAAGAGCCACACCTGGCCTGGCGTCAGTATGCTGAAATGATTCTGGACATAGTGCGCAGACTTAACGTAGAACGGCTGTATACGATTGGGGGCGTCCAGGATACCGTCTCTCACGCGGGTCCGGCTCTCGTAACCGTTGTGGGGTCGAGCCCTTCCGTGGTCGGCGACACGATGAAACTGGACAGGGACATCAAGGCAGCCGATTATTATGGACCGGTCAGCATTCACTCGAGTCTGATAAAGGCGTGTATGGACGCTGGCGTGCAGGCTGCGAGCCTCTGGGGGCATGTTCCGGCGTATCTCCAGAAAAGCCCCCGAATTGTGGCGAAACTGGTAACCATACTCTCCGAAGCAGCGGAGATGAGCTGCTCCGTGGAGCCGCTCAAACAGAAATCTCTGGAGTTGGACCGCAAAATTAACGAAGCGCTGTCCAAGGATCCGGATTTGAAACAGTTCGTGGAGAGCATCAGGAAGAAAGAAAACGTGCGTTCCCTATCCTCGACGGACGACAAGATCATACACATCAACGACTTTATACGAAAAGACCCGCGCAAAGATCCGGAACCTTGATGCGCGGGCGGACGACTGTTGCAGGATCAGCAGGCGATCATTGAATTCAGATAGTTACGCCATCCAGATCATCCCCGATCTGACTATAGACGACAAATACGCTGCAATTATTGAAGTGGCGTTGAACCGGATAAATTCGTTCACGCACAACGCGGTGCAAGATGAACGAATCGGCGAGCTTTTCTTGCTCGAGAAAAGCCAACTGGATCACCCGAAGGCGTCTGCGGTGCTCAAAGCGTTAGGTCGTCTCGTGGTGGGATTTCAGTTCGAGACAAGACAAGAAGCCTCCGAGGACAATTTTCGCGTGTACGTCAAGAAATTGCTCGATAGTGGAAAACAGGTCAAATTTTACCTTACCCCTACCGTCCAGCAGATCATGCTGCAATTAATTTCTCTCGAAGACAAAAGAACGGTAGCTATTTTTTCCATGCTCAACAGCTCGATGGAAGTGGGTTACCGGATTCTCACCACCCTGTACGGCAATCAATTGAAAAGGCTTGTTCAGAGAACGGTCCCGTTCATTAAGGGTTCCATTCAACAGAAGCTGGAAAAAATAGCCGTAGCAAAGTCCAGCGACGAAGAATTGTGGCAGGAATCGGAAGAACCGGGGATGAGAGTCTCAGGCCAGCCCAAAGGAGACAGGCCCGGTTCCCAGGACAACCTGCTACAGGTGCTCGCTGATGACGGCATTTTTAATGAAATCAACCAGTACGTCGGACACATCATCTCGAAGAGCGATCGGATCAGGGAAAAACGCCTGATGCTAGAGCGCAACCCCGATATGCCCAAGAATGATATCTACGAACAAATGATCCGAGAAGATCTGGACCAACTGGAAAACTGCTACGCGCGCATACACATTTATCTAAAAGCGTTCTACAAGAACAAAGATCGCCGGGAAATACGCCAAAATAGAGTACTGAGACAGTTTTTCGGGGGCCAAATAGAGCTGATTACCGGGGAGACGGGCCTGCTGGAAGACCTGCTTTGCCTTGACCAAGAATCGTATTTCAAGAATCTGGCCCGCCATCAACAAGTATGATACAGAGTCGAGCCGCAGGCTCTTCCATTTTCCCGGAATCGGGCCGGCAGAGTAAAAAGCCGCTTAACAACACCACGTATCGGAAAACACAAACGTAACGTAATCATTGACTTGTTCGGGGGGAGTGCTTAACCTTTGCCATTGTGAAGACTGAAGCTGAAGCAGTTCTCCAAAGTTCTGTCGGATTCGTTCATGACTCTCGCCCAGAATCGAACATGTCATTGCGAGGAGTGGAACGACGAAGCAATCTCTGTTCTAGTGCTCTGTCCCTGAAATACCTAGGCCAGCCAAGAGTCACTATGAGCGAAAATTACCCCTATTTGCTGCATAGTTATTTACGGGACTGGGCACTAGGTCATTGGAGATTGCCCCGGGCTTCGCCCTCGCAATGACAGTCTTCGAATCGTTCAGCGTAATCAATACAGACACTACTTTTGATACGCATTCGCCACACGATTTATAAGATTGCCGGGCTGGGGCCTCTCCTGAGCGAAGTGATGAGACGGCTCTGCGTAGTCCGCAGCGAAGGAGTGCCGCCAGCCTGTGCCCAGAATCGAGTTACCTGTAAAAAAGCGAATCCGTGTGAGAATCCCATACGAAGCGATCTCGATACACACAGGCGGAGCTATCTTCGCTTCGCCCGCGGTGACGCACTGTTTCCGCTCGTGACTGGATGGATACGAGGTAGTCAATTATAACGAAGTCTTTTGACTCGAACGATCGCAGATCGTAAACACGAGGTCTTCCAGGAGCAGTTGAGGTGTCTTGTTGCCGATTTTCGAAGATTTCAGCATTACGTCCACGTGTAGAATTTTTTCCATAATTAACAATAATGTTTCCAGAGAAAACTTCTGAGCGTCCCTCACATACAAAAACAAAGGATAATCCTTCATCGCCAGGAGTTTGAATTTTCCCTTTCCCGTCAATGCAGGGTTCTCCTCGCGAACGCGCTTGAGGATGGAAACAAACGAATTATACTGCATCCCCGGTTTCCACACAGGTTTGAAAATCGTGAACAACAGTTCCCTTGCAACCATGAGCCTGCGAAATTCGGTTGCAATGGCTCCCAGAGTCTGTAGGGGATGGGCCACGATTTTCAGATTCTCGTGCAATGCCGGAAGACATCTGGTGATGTCGCGGGTGCGAAGAACGTTGTTCAACTCGAAAAAAGCAGCCTGATGAAAATCCGAAAAGACCGACTCAACGTCATTATCCGTAATGGCGGGCCGATCGGCGGCATACCCGATGAGTTTGTCGATCTCACTTTGTAACCTCCTCATATCCGTTCCGGTTCGGGCGTACATTTTTTCCAGAGCAGAAGCAGAGATGTTTTTTCCTGCGGCCTGCATGATCTGCCGAACGCGCTGATCAAAGAAAGACCTGTCCAGGCTCGGCCCATATCTTTCCAGTCGTATCGCGCATTCCACCGCCTGACCGCGTTTTTCAACGGCTTTAAACAATTTCTTTCTCTTGTCAGCGGCAAGGGCGGTGAATATAAGCGCGGTCCCTTCGGGAAAGACTGATTGGATCAATTCATCGATAAGACCTTCGTCTCCGCGACTCACACTCTTTCCTTCCTCCAGAAAGGCCTGTGCGATTTCGGCCAGGATTTCCGCATCGTCGCGCTCAAGAGGACCGCCGATGTCGTTAATCCAATCCGTACTGACTCCCAGATCGGCGACGGCTACCCCGGCGGCGCTCAAGAGTTGCCCTAAGGCCGCCAAAGCAGCTCTTCGGTCTCCGCCCTTCCACGATTCAAGCGTTTTGTCCAGAATTTTGCGGTGATCGACTCGACCGGTAAACAGCGTAGTCTGCTCCACCAGCAGCACGCGGGGTCCTCCGAACAGGGACGGCGTGAACAGAGAGGTGGATAACGCTGAAAGGTCCAGATTACCCCCGTCAAACATCAAGAGGTTGGTACTGCGGAGTGCTTCCGGGAGCATGCGAGCCACGAGCCTGTCAACCTGCTCTTTCACCAGGAACTCTTCCCCGTAGAACAGATAGACGTCCGCTGTTTCTCGAAGCCCTGCAGAAGTTTCGGGTGTGCTTATCATCACGCGGCATCGGAAGGCATGCGGACGCGGCAGCCGGCCGGCCGAAACTCATGCCTATCTTTTTGGTTGGGCGGTGTTGCGTGCTTCACGTTGGAGGGAATCACGCAGACTGTCGTTGGAGAGCGCGTTCCGTGGCATGCGTGTCGAGCCGTTTCACAACTTGCCCCGCGCGCTCGGAAACAAGGCTATTTGGGCCGGAAAATCGAGATGCAGCACTATCACCGGGATTCGACATGCTGTTTCTGAATGTCAGGGGGTGAGGCCGTCGGCTCTCCATCGTCGCCTTCCATGCTTTTCTTGAAATTCTTTATGCCTTTTCCCAGACCGCCCATGATTTCCGGAATTCTTTTCGCTCCGAACAACATAACCACTATAAGCAGTATGAGAATCAATTCCGAAGGTCCCGGCATCATTATATGAATCTCCCAAAACCCGATATTTGTTGTTTTTTCTTGAACTTTAACGCTGTTCCAGAGTCATTATACCTAAAACAGAAACCTGGTCAAACATGTTCCTTCTGGGCGGAGAAGCCGCGCGAAAAGCGACACACATGTCCGATTTTGGACAGTGGACGCAAGCGCGTGAAACCGCAAGTGGTTAGCAAGCATCTTGCGATCACATGTGTCGGATTCCGGACAGTTGAAACGCCGAGCTTTTCGGCACCTATTTGCGTAGTCCGTTGGTTTTTAGAGTCATTTTCATTCTGCCGCACGTTGGCACTGTTGTTGCTTTATGACGGGTATGAAAAACACAAAGGAAGGCAGCATGAGCCAGAACAGCGATAAATGCGAAAAAACAACTGATCGGCAGGAAGAAGTTATTGCGACTCTTATAAACCCGATTCACGTCTTTTCAGGCGCAGTGTCGACGAAAGATTATATAATGGCCCAAAAACAGCTGCTCCGGGACTTCGGCGAGGATATTTACTTCAACTGGCAGTTGGAAATTCTGCATGCAGAAATCGCTTCCATAATTGAAGAAATACGCCTCGAAAACAGCGGTCCTCGCCCGAACACCTCCGTGATCGGACAGGCATAGGCCCGGTGGTGAGAGGTCTCGTCTCTTGATATAGATGTAAACGGATTCTTTCGGCCATCAAACTACTGTTTCTCGTGGAAAGTGGGATTCGCAATCAGAGAAAAGGTCGGAGGACAGGCTGTATGCTCTGGCGGCCTGTCGCCAAAAAAACGCTGGAAAACCGGGAACTCCTTGTTCCCGGTTTTCTTTTTCGAAGAAACACATCCGCGTCCGACGCACCGTGGAGAAGCGTTTCAGCATAATTGCGCTTTCAAGTACGTGAAATCGGGTGGGGGGCACTTTTTCTGGGAAGGGGTTTGGTTGGGACACCCACTACAAAGTGCGTGTCCAAACCTTACTTTTTCAAAAGCGAATTGGTACTGGGCGTTATCATTCGGCTACAGATAGGAAGAAGGCTGTCATTGCGAGCCAAGCGAAGCAATCTCTGCATTTAACTATCGAGATTGCTTCGTCGTTTCACTCCTCGCAATGACACGGAAACAACGGTTCGCTCGCGACACTGAATGGATACTATCAGGGGCGAAAAACAGTTGTAAAGGATGCCTGTGCTGCATATAATGACCAGGTGGTCATTTCCCGAAAGGCAGGACATTCAGCATGACGCAGGTCAATTCCAGCCGGATCATCCCCAACCCCCATGAGATCCTGAACCGTATTTCGGATGCGCAATTACTCAAAGTGGGCCGAAAGTTTCTCTCCGGCGCGAGGCTCGATTTTGACGACGGGATCGCATGCCTCGTATCGAACGACACCTTGGGCCTGGGAACATTGGCTTTTGCGGACAGAAAGGCCAGGTACGGGGACCGTGCGTCGTACGTAGTAAATCATCACATTAATTACACCAACGTGTGCGTGAACGGCTGCAAATTTTGCGCGTTTTATCGGAATCCCACTGCAGAGGATGGGTACGTGCTAGGACCCGACGAGGTCGTAGATCAAATTCGCGCCGCGTCCGGATTGGGACTTACGGAAGTGCATATCGTCGGTGGCGTAAATCCTGAGCTTGATTTCGCTTACTACCTGAATCTGTTGGCTTCGTTGCGAACCTCTTTTCCCGCGATCAAAATCAAGGCGTTTACCGCGGTGGAAATTGATCAAATTGCAAAAAAGGCTTCGCTGGGGTGGAGAGAATGCCTGGCCGAATTACAAAAAGGGGGACTGGACATGCTTCCCGGGGGAGGAGCCGAGATTTTCTCCGATCGGGTCAGGCAGAGTCTGTTTCCAGCAAAGATAGGGGCCGACTCGTGGTTGACCATTCATGGAGAAGCCCATCGGTTGGGCATCGGCACCAACGCAACCATGCTGTTCGGCCATATCGAAACTGTTGAGGAGAGGATCGACCACCTGATTCGGCTCCGAAATCAGCAGGACGAGACAGGAGGTTTTCGAGCCTTCATTCCGCTGGTGTTCCATCCCCGGAATACTTCTCTGGCAGATCTGTCCGGTCCCACGGCGCTTGAAACGCTCAAGACCATAGCGGTTTCCAGACTGCTTCTGGACAATGTTGACCACATCAAGGCCTACTGGGTCATGCTTGGTATGAAGTTGGCTCAAATGGCTCTGTATTTTGGTGCAGACGATTTGGAAGGCACGATTGTTGCCGAAAAGATAGCTCACGAGGCGGGGGCAGGGACTGCTGCAGGTCTGAGCAAGGGCGAGCTCGAACAGTGTATTCTGGATGCCGGGTTCCAACCGGCTGAACGAGACACCTTTCATCGGTCGGTCGTAGCTGCATGAATATCCGGCAAGCCATGTATCAAGCGGAAAGCGGAGCGCGGCTTTCGATAGCCGCAGCACGACTGCTCCATGATGGAGCGGACCTCCTGACCCTTGGGCAGCTGGCGCAAACGGCCCGTTTTAGACGCAATTCCCAGCCAATCGTCACGTATGCCGTGGACAGGAATATCAATTATACCAATGTGTGCACCTCCGGTTGCCGCTTCTGTGCTTTTTGGAAAGCTGCCACACATCGCGATGCCTATGTGATGGATGACGAAACCCTGGCAAGAAAGCTTCAGGAAACCAAAGCCCTTGGAGGAACTCACATCCTCTTCCAGGGAGGGCTCAATCCGGACCTGAACTTGAATTGGCACGAACGCAGAATCAGGCTTATACGGAGCTTCGGCCTGAAACTGCACGGCTACTCGCCCCCTGAGATCTGCTTCTTCGCAAAGCAGTCCGGCTCCACCGTCGAGCAGGTGCTTGAAAGGTTCGTGAAAGCAGGGTTGAATTCCATTCCCGGCGGCGGAGCAGAAATTCTGGTGGACAGAGTCCGAAGGATCACCTCGCCGGGGAAAGCGACCAGCAGGGAATGGCTCTCCGTAATGGCTGCCGCGCACAAGTTGGGACTCCGGACAACAGCCACCATGATGTTCGGACACATTGAATCCGTGTCGGAAAGATTGGTTCACCTGGTTCGCATCAGGCGCCTCCAGGATCAGACCGGCGGATTCACGTCCTTCATACCGTGGCCGTATCAGCCGGGCCGGGAGACGCTCCAGGTGAAAGCCGCATCTGCCAATGCCTATTTGCGCATGCTCGCACTATCCAGACTGATGCTGGACAACTTCCCGCATGTACAGGCTTCGTGGGTAACCCAGGGAGCGGATATCGGCCAGATTGCCCTATCGTTCGGTGCCGACGATCTCGGGTCCACCATGATTGAAGAAAACGTGGTAGCTGCTGCGGGTGTGAGTCATCGCCTTACCGAAGCGGACATGATTCGCCTCATTGAGGCCGCCGGATTCGAGGCCCGGCAGCGGGATGCGGTGTATGGCATGGTCGGGGCAGCAAGTTGAGGCCGATTGTTCACAAAGCGAAGTGGCTCATGCTCGAGCCGGACAGGTGGATCGAGAATGGCACCATAGAAATTACGGGTACATACATTACCCGCGTCGGCAAAGCCAAGAGATGCACGGCATATGTGGATCACGGTTCTGGAGTCATTCTGCCAGCTCTGGTCAACGCTCATACTCACGTGGGCCTTTCCGGGCTGGATCGCCTGGCGAACTCCGGCCTGGAATTCACCAGTTGGGTGAAAGAACTCATCCGAATCCGGAACGATGTTTCGCCGGTTGAAATGAACTCTGCTGCTGACGCGGCTGCAGTTTCCATAAGGGAAAGCGGCACGGGGTTCGTGGCAGAAGTGGGTGCACCCGAACCGGGAATGAGTTCATTGGAAAACGCGGGTCTCGACGGCATTATTTTCGTGGAAGTTCTGGGAAACTGCTTCGATTTGCCTCCTTTGCCGCCGGATTCCGGTAATACGACGTTTTCCTTCGCGGGACATGCGCTGCATACGACAGGGCCGGCCACGTTAAGAGCGCTCAAAGGTGCAGCGGTAAGTCGTAACCGAGTATTTTCAGTTCATCTCGCGGAATCCGATGCAGAGACCGAATTTCTCCGTAACTGCACCGGTCCGTGGGCAGATTTGTTGGATTCGCGCGGGATCGATTATCGGGAGTGGAATTTGATCGGCGAATCCCCCGTAAAAAGAGCGGAGCGATTGGGGCTTTTGGGCCCCGGCACTCTGGCGGTTCACGCTCTGGACGTAAATCGTCAGGAAAGAGAGATTCTGGCGCGTTCCCGAACATCCGTGTGCTTCTGCCCGAGATCGAACGCAATCTTGCACGGAAAGCTGCCGGATATCCCCGCGTTTCTCAAGGCCGGCATCGCTCCGGCACTGGGGACCGACTCCCTTGCGAGTAATGCCTCATTGAGCTTGTTTGACGAGATGGCTTTTGTTGCCGTCAATTTTCCCGGCATTCGACCTGAGATCATTCTTTCCATGGCCTCCTGTTTCGGAGCTGACGTTCTGGGTCGGAATGACGTCGGTCGGGTACAAACCGGCAAGAGAGCCCGCCTCATTTATGTGAATACGGACGCAGATTCGGCCCAACAGGCTGCACGGCAGTTGGTCGCGGACAAACCTGAGGCGGTGGAGTGGCTATGATATTGGGTAATTTAGGCCGTATGGGTTACGTAAATACGCTTCCAGTGGACTGGGGCGTGGTGAACAGCCCGCTGGGAAAACTCGTGCATATTATTCGGGGAAAACCTACCGATCTCAACAACCTGCTCGCTACAGGACACCTGGATGTCAGTCCGGTTTCATCGGTAGCTGCGGCGGAACACGCCGAAGACTGGCTGGTTTTCGATCATCTCTGCATCGGATCCAGAGGCCCGGTGGGAAGCGTCATATTGCAAGCGGATGTCCCCGTGGAGCGTCTACACGGCATGAAGGTTTCCATTACGTCGGCTTCAGCTACTGCGTCTCAACTCATTAGAGTGCTGTTTGCCAAATACTGGCATGTGGATGTATATTTCGTGTCCGACGGAGAATCGTCCCCTGCACGATTGCTCATTGGCGATGCGGCATTGAAAGCGGCTCATTCGGGAACGGGTTTCATCTATGACCTGGGACAGGTCTGGAAGGACTTTACAGGCCGGAACTTCGTTTTCGGCGTATGGTGCGTGACGAGGGATTTCGTAAGGGATCATCCCGAGCAAACCAGGGCAATCTACCATTTGCTCCTCACCTCGTACGCAATGGGTCTTGCCCATTGGCCTGAAGTGGTACGAGAGGCGGTAGAGGTTACCGGTTTGGACGAGCACATCATAAACGATTATTTCCCCAAGCTGGTCTATCCGTTCGATCGGAGCCTCTGGGCAGGATTGGAGACGTTCCTGGATCTCATCGGGTTCAAGGTGGATCGCCTCCGCACGTACAGGCCGCAGGAAGGCTCCCTGCAGTGCACGCCTTTGCGTACGGCGAGCGTGTGACTGTAGGTCGATCCCGTCGGAACGAGTCTTGAGCCGAAAGGATGTGCATGGCATTTGAAAACCTCCAGCAATTGATCGCAGCCCTGGAACGGAACGGTCAGCTCACCAGAATCACGGAGCAGTTGAGCCCGTTTCTGGAAATATCCGAAATTTCGGACAGGGTCGTCAAGGCAGGCGGCCCCGCTCTGTTATTCGAGAATCCCACTGGACACAGCGTGCCGGTCTTGACCAACATGTACGGCTCTGCAGAGCGCGTGAAAACCATCTTTGACGTTGAGGATGTCAATATGTTCAGCAAGGTGTTTTCCGAGTTGCTGGATATTGAGCCTCCGAGACGATTCGTGGAAAAACTGAAGCTCCTTCCGAAACTCAAAGACCTGGCGGGGATTTTTCCGAAGCACGTCAATGACGCTCCCTGTCGAGAGGTGGTGAAGCTGGGCGAAGAATGCGATCTGCGGGAGCTTCCGGTGTTGACGACGTGGCCCGGAGACGCTGGGCCGTTCATCACATTGCCGGTGGTATTCTCGAAGCATCCTGGGACCGGTCGCCGCAATATGGGAATGTATCGCATGCAAGTGTACGACGGCAAGACAGCGGGCATGCATTGGCACATTCACAAAGGAGGGGCGGCACATTTCCGGTCTGCGGCGGAACGAATGGATGTGGCAGTTGCGTTGGGGCCGGATCCGATCACGACCTATGCGGCCACTGCTCCGTTGCCGGAAGGCATCGACGAGCTCATGCTCTCGGGATTTCTCCGAAAAAAACCTGTGAAGATCGTAAAATGCGTGACGTGCGATCTTGAAGTCCCGGCCGAATCCCAAATTGTTTTGGAAGGCTACGTGGTTCCGGGCGAGACCAGGATCGAAGGGCCTTTCGGCGATCATACGGGGTTCTATTCGCCGGCGGACGAATATCCGGTTTTTCATCTTACTGCCATAACGAGGCGTAAGGATCCCGTTTATCCCGCGACAGTCGTGGGTAGACCTCCCATGGAAGACGCGTTCCTCGGCAAAATCACGGAACGGCTTTTTCTTCCGCTGATAAGAAAACAACTACCCGAGATCGTGGACATCAATTTGCCAGTGGAAGGCGGTTTTCACAATCTGTGTTTCGTTTCCATCGACAAGTCCTATCCGGGACATGCCCATAAGGTAATGCACGCTCTGTGGGGACTGGGCCAGATGATGTTCACGAAGATGATCCTTGTTTTTGATGGGGATGTAGACGTCCAGGACGTGAAGCAGGTGCTGTTTTTCCTGGGTGCGAATCTCGATCCCGCCAGGGACCTGTGTCTGGTAAAAGGGCCGCTGGACGCCCTGGACCACGCCTCGCCCCTGCCTCATCTGGGCAGTAAAATCGGCTTCGATTGCACCAGAAAGGGACCTCGGGAAGGACATATGCGTGCGTGGCCGGATTTGATCGAAATGGATGGGACGGTTAAGTCGCGAATCGACGCATTATGGCATAAGCTCAACATACGCGAACGTATGTGATTGCAGTTCCGGGGACCGGTGATCACGGAGAATGCTCATAGGAATTCTCAAAAGTAACGTCGGTTTGGGAACGAGAAAAGATTCTACATTGCCATTGCGAGGGCAAAGCCCGAAGCAATCTCGAATTAGCGAAAAATGAGATTGCTTCGTCGTTCCACTCCTCGAATTGGCGTGGTCAGCCCACGTGTGACGTGGGCCAGTACCTGGCCGAAGCCGACTCAATTTTCAACAACCGGTATATTCAACGCTGCCGCGCCAATTCCGGAAAGCTCTTAAACCGGGAGCCGCTCGACGCACGAAAACCATGATTAAGTCCTTATTCTCATTGGTCAAAATAGAACATACCCTGTTTGCGCTCCCCTTGGCTCTCACGGGAGCCGTGCTTGCGGCCAGGGGGTTCCCTGACATCAGAACCCTTTTCCTGGTGGCGGTCGCATTTTCCGGTGCACGAACAGCTGCCATGGCTTTCAACCGGCTGGCCGACCGGCATCTTGATTCCGCCAATCCGCGCACCACGGATCGAGAAATCCCGAGGGGCCGAGTCACTACGGCGCAGGCCTGGACTATGATCACGGTGGCGTCACTCGCCTATTTTTTTGCTGCATGGGCCTTGAACGGAACGTGTTTTCTGTTGTCTCCCATCGCATTGGCAATCCTGCTGAGTTATTCCTATACCAAGCGTTTTACCTGGCTGTGCCATTTTTTCCTTGGCCTGTGTCTCGGAATAGCTCCAGTAGCCGGGTGGCTCGCGATTTCGGACGTGCTCGAATGGCCACCGGTAGTCCTGGGAATGGGGGTTCTCTTCTGGGTCGCGGGATTCGACACGATCTACGCGTGTCAGGATGTGGAATTCGATCGTCAGGCGAAGGTGTATTCGTTCCCGTCACTCTTCGGAATGAAAAGGGCCCTCACATTGGCCGCTGCGGCTCACGTCACGGCCGCGTGCCTTTTTGTGCTGAGCGGGAGCCTCGCCCATCTCGGCTGGCCTTTCTACGTGTTGAGCCTGATCACGTGCGCATTGCTCCTGTGGGAGCATATCCTGGTTCGACCGGGCGATTCGAGCAGGTTGAATCTGGCCTTTTTTCAAGTAAACTCCCTGGTATCGTTCAGTTTGCTCGCGGCAGTCTGGTCCGGAATATCATGACGAGGAGGATCCCTCATAGGCCATAAGCGGCAAAGAGGAACGTTCGATGATCCCGGCGTTTTCGGCCTTTTGAAACAGGACCTCCACCGCCCGCCTCCCCTCGTCCCCTATGTCGAAACTGAACCGGTTTACGTACAGATCGATGTGTTGTAGGACAAGTGCTACGTCCAGCTCCTGCGCGTGGGAGAGAACATAGTCCATGGTAGCCGGGGAGTTCTTGTCCCCGAGTGCGAGGGACTCTCGGATGGCCTCATCGACTGTAGCCGCGATCTCCGGCCCCAAATCCCTTCTTACCGCGATTCCCCCAAGAGGCAGGAGGCAATCCGTCTGCTCCTGCCACCATTCTCCGAGATCCAGGATGGCGGTCAGGCCCAGCTGTCCATAACTGAATCTTCCTTCATGGATCACCAAACCGAAATCCGATTCCCCTCGCATGACCGAAGGCATGATTTCCGAGAACACCATATGTCTGATTCGCGGAGACTTTTTCAGGTAGAGACGAAATAGGAGACAGGCGGTGGTGTATTCTCCGGGAGAGGCGATTAATCCGGTGTCAAGTTCGTCGCGAATACGTCCGGGCCGGGACACGACGAGAGGACCGCAACCTATACCCATTGCACCACCGGAATAAAGCAGACCATAGGCGTTACGAACTGCTCCCAATGCGGCGAAGCTTAATTTTGTGACTTCCAGACGTCCTTCCAGGGCCCACTGATTGAGAGTCTCAACATCGGCCAGGACCGGTTCCAGGGTCAACGTACTCCGTATCCTCCGATTCGCCAGGGCAGCCATGATGAATGTGTCGTTCGGACAGGGTGAAAACCCGATTCTTAGACTAGTCAACGCATTTTCCTTATGTAATTGAGTAGCGCCTTTTGCGCGATTTCGTTTGCCGGGCCGAGTTTCCACGATGACTTGTCGCGTGAGCCGGCTGTATTACTTATTCCCCGGATTTCTCCCACACGCACGTGAAATATCGTCCCCGCTCTGGCAACGGCATAGCCTTCCATGTTTTCAGCAAGCGCCGAAAAGATCTGATACCGTGCTTCGGCTACTCTGCTGTTCCCGGAAACGCCAACGACCGTCAAAAAAGGGCCCTGCTCCGCCTTGCCAATTTCTCGGGCAGATTCAGTCAAATCTCGTGAGACCTCTTTGTCCAGCGGAATTTCCCGGTCCAATCCCGGAAAAGCCAGTGCCCCGGTTCCGGCCGGTCCTGTTTCACGGCAGACCCCCAGCTCGGCCAGGATTTCCGTCGAAGCGACCGCCACATCACCGGGGCACAACCCTGACTCGGGAAATGCACCTGCCGATCCGGTGAGGACAATTCGGTCGCAATGAAGCTTCTGAATCAACGCTCCCAGCGCCAGGCCGGCGGACACAATACCGACTCCGATGGGGCTCACATAAATGGGATTGCCGTCCGAACAACTCTTATAGTATGCACAGCCTGCCGTCCGGCCTGCGGGTGTTGCGTGCAGTTCTCTCTTGAGCACATCAAGTTCGTTTTCCAGTGCCGCAACGATGAGGAGGTTCATCTTACTCCAGGGCCGCTCGCCACGCTGATGCAGGAAGGTGGCGGAAATGTCTGCGTGTTCTCGTCAATCATCCGAAAGCCGTTTTCCGCGGTCTTATAGCAGTTCTCGAAAGTTCTGTCGGATTCGTTCATGACTCTCGCCCGCATTCGACCGATCCAATCATGTCATTGCGAGGAGTGGAACGACGAAGCAATTTCTGTATTGGTTAATTGGAGATTGCTTCGGGCTTCGCCCTCGCAATGACAGTCTTCAAATCATTTCGCGTAATCAAAGCCCACCCTACATTTGAGAGTTTCCATAGTTTTCCGGTGGCATTTTCCGACCTGGTCCTGTTGTAGCCGTGCTTGAGCTTCGCGTCAACCGGGGGCTGCAGGCAAGAGCTTTTCCCGGTCCAAAGAATTGAGATTCCGGGAAGTTCTTACCAGGAGTTCCTCCTCGATGTCACTGTTTTTGAACGTATTCGCACAACGCCTCTTGAACAGCGCCCGACGAATACGTGGAATTTCACCTGTTTTTCCGTTGACTTGACTGTGAAATCGAAGTATTATCATCTTCGCAAAATTCTCCCGAACCGGAAACGTTTTTAGCGAGGGCTTATGGCGGAAGCGGTACAAAATCAGCCGTTTGTCAAGATTCTTATTGCAGGAGAGAGGTCATGTTCCGAAGAACTCTCCCGAAATGTGGTCATGCTGGGATATGCGGTTGTCGGAATCGCTTCTACTGGACAAGAAGCTTTTCATATGGCTGCAGAATTTAAACCGGACCTCTGTCTGTTGGATGCTGAACTGTCCGGAAGCATGGACGGCATTGAAGCCCTGCGACAGATCGCTGCGCTACTGGATATCCCAGCCCTGTACGTTGTCGGAGTATCCGATGACGACTTTTTTGAGAAATCGAGCGAGACAGAGTCGTACGGATACCTCGCCAAACCTGTTTCTTCGCACCAACTGAAGCTCAGTATTGAGTCCGCTCTGCACAGACAACGAAGGAAAAAGCCGTTTACGCGATGCGAACGGGAACTATCTGCATTTCAGGACCGGCCCGGAGCGGCGTGGGACGAAGACTGGTCGGAGAGCCTGGATGCTTTGCAGTCCGCATGCGAAGGGACCGGCCGATCCGTACGGGAAATCCTGGAATGTGACCCGGAATTGGTTCGGCAATGCGCGTCCCTCGTGAAAATAGGCACCGTGAACGAAGCCGCCCTGAAAACGTTCGGATGTGCAAACAGAGAGGATTTCCACGATAGCATCGTATCCGGCTTGTTGCGCGGGGATTTAGCCGATTTCAAGGACCAGATCATTGGAGCCGCGGAATGCGGGCGAGACTTCCAAGCTGAAGGCGCCAGGTACACAAGGGACGGTCGCAAGATCATCCTGGAGGTGACGGCGTCCGTTGTTGCATTGCCGACGGACCGAAACCGGTCCCGCCTTGTTCTCAGGTTTGCCGATATCACGGAACGCAGAATACGAGAAAGCGAACAACGGTTGGCGTTGGCTCTGGAAGGGTCGGGATTGGGCCTGTGGGACTGGAACATGAAAAACGGTGAAGACGTCCGCGGTTCGCACTGGTCCGAAATCCTGGGCTATTCCGCCGATGAAATCGAAGACACGGTGAGCGCCTGGGTAGAGTGCATCCATCCTGACGACAGAGCACGGGTGACCAGGCAGAAGGACGCTCATCTGAACGGGACAACCCCGTCGTACATCTCCGAACATAGGCTCCGGGCCAAATCGGGAGAATGGAAATGGATTCAATCGCGCGGGGCCGTGGTCGAACGTGATGAACTCGGAAAACCGCTGCGTATGGTGGGCGCCATTCTCGATATACACGAGGGAAGACTGGAGCAGGAACAACTGGTGATTGCCCATGCGGAACTTGAAAAACGGGTGGCTGAAAGAACAGCCGAACTGTCCCGGGCCAATGAACAACTGAGGATGGAAGCATTGGCAAGGGAAGAAGCGTCGGTCGCCATTCGGGAAAGTGAGGAGAAATATAGACTGTTATTCTGCAAGGAAAAAGACGCAATAGTCCTGACGGACGCCGAGACGTTCGCATTCTTGGATGCCAACGAATCTGCCGAGCGGCTCTGGGGATATTCAAAGGACGAATTGCTCGGAATGAATGCACTGGATTTGAGCGCCGAACCGGAAGAATCCCGGCTCGCGCTTGAACAGGGATCGGATCCCGAAGGCGTCCACGTCCCTGCCCGGCATCACAGAAAGAAGGACGGGACTGTCATTACCGTGGAAATTTCGACGGGACCATTTGTTCTGAACGGTCGGAAAGTGGTCTGTTCGATCGTGAGAGACGTCTCCGAACGCAAGAAAGCGGAGGATGCTCTCGAGGAGAGTGCCCGACGCTACAAGCAGCTGTACACGATGTTGCGACTCATGTGCGACAACGTGCCCGATCTGATTTGGGCGAAAAACATTGCCGGAGAGTTCCTGTTCGCCAATCGCTCGATGGCAGAAAAGCTGCTCAATGCCGCCGACACGGACGAGCCCATAGGAAAAACCGATGCATTCTTCGGTGCCCGAGAGAGACAGGCCCATCCGGAAAATTATGACTGGCACACCTTCGCGGAACTGTGTTGCAATTCGGATGCAGTTGTCAGGAGTACCCGGAAGCCGCAGCGCTTTCACGAATCCGGCAATGTGAAGGGCGAATTCCTTGTCCTGGACGTGTACAAGGCTCCGCTCTGGAACGAACAAGGAGAGATGATCGGAACCGTCGGATGCGCCCGCGATGTCACGCGAGAAAAAAGAACGGAGGAGTTTCTGAGAGAAAGCGAGGAGCGCAACCGGTTTCTTGCGAACGTGATAGATCTTTGCGCGCAGCCATTCGCAGTGGGTTACCTTGACGGCACCCTCGGCATCGTGAACAAGGCGTATTGCGACCTGGTCGGCTACAGTGCAGACGAATTGAAACATATCGATTGGTATAACGATCTGACCCCTCCGGAATTTCGCGAAACCGGATCCCGAAAGCTCAAAGAACTGACCCGGGAC
This sequence comes from Desulfomonilaceae bacterium, assembly GCA_035319325.1. Lineage (GTDB taxonomy): Bacteria > Desulfobacterota > Desulfomonilia > Desulfomonilales > Desulfomonilaceae > DATHCX01. The sequence goes on along the minus strand of DATHCX010000008.1, from coordinate 3,609 downwards.
GGTAAACCCGTTCGTTTCGACCAGGAATATCGTCGTAAAGACGGAACACGTGTTCCCGTAGAACTGCTGGTTCACGTCGCGAGTGATGCCAGAGGGAAAGCTCTTTATTATTATTCGTTCATTACCGATCTCACCGACCGAAAAGCTGCGGAAGAGGCGCTTAAGGAAAGCGAAGCACGCGTTCGCATGAAGCTCGATTCCATCCTTTTGCCTGGTGGAGATATCGGAAACCTGGATCTGGGAGATGTTTTCGACACGCAATCCATCCAAATTCTTATGGACTACTTTTACGATCTGACGAGCATCCCTCTCGGAATTGCCGATCTGGACGGCAAAGTATTGGCCGCCACGGGCTGGCAGGACATCTGTACCAAGTTTCACCGTGTTCATCCGGAAACGTCTCAGCACTGCCTGGAAAGCGATACGGTGTTGTCCGGAGGAATCGAACAGGGCGCGTTCAAAATCTACCGGTGTAAGAACAACATGTGGGACGTGGCCACTCCTGTCTATGTGGGCGGAAAACTGCTCGGCAATCTGTTTCTGGGACAGTTCTTCTTTGAAGACGAATCCCCTGATTACGAATCCTTCCGGGCTCACGCACGCAAACACGGATTTGACGAGCAGCAATACATGGCCGCTCTTGAAAAGGTCCCGCGTTGGAGCAAAGAAACGGTAAACGCGGCAATGCTTTTTTTCACGAAACTGGCGCATGTACTTTCAACTTTGAGCTACAGCAACATTCAATTGGCGCGAAGTCTTGCCGAACGCGAACGCTTGGTGAAAACGATACAGACGAGCGAAGCGAAATACCGGCTGCTTGCTGACAACATATCCGACGTGCTCTGGGTGTTGAATCTGGAGACAGGGCGATGGGATTATATGAGCCCTTCGGTTGAGCGTCTGCGGGGGTACACAGTCCGAGAAACTCTGCAACAGACGCTGGAGCAGGTGATGACCCCTGAATCACATGCGTATATGCAGGAGCGGATTGCTCTCAGATCCGAATTGTTCGTGGGCGGTGATAGCGGATCTCACGCGTACAGCGACGAACTGGAGCAAACCTGCAAAGACGGAACTACGGTTTGGACCGAAACGGTGACTCGTTACGCGAGAAATGGCCGCAATCAGCTGACCCTGCTTGGCATCTCGCGCGATGTTACCGAGCGCAAGAGGGCTCAGGAACTCATACGGGAGAGCGAACAACGCTATCGCGTACTTTTTGAAAACATGCTCGAGGGTTTTGCATACTGCCGTATGATATTTACAGACGGAAAGCCCGATGATTTCGTGTACCTGGAGGTTAACGACGCATTTGGGCGGTTAACGGGGTTAAGCGATGTTGTCGGCAGAAAAGCCACCGAGGTCATGCCGGGTATTAGACAGTTCAATCCGGATCTATTCAGCATTTACGGTGAAGTTGCTTTAACGGGAAAGTCGAGAAGGTTCGAAACATATTTGGAAGCCCAGGGAATCTGGCTTTCCATTTCGGTTTACAGTTCGAAACGAAATTATTTTATCGCGGTTTTTGACAATATTACCGACCACAAGCGTGCGGAAGAAGCGTTGCGGGCTTCGGAAGAGAAGTATCGCGCTACTTTCAACAATGCGGCCGTTGGAATCGATCTGACGGACGATCAGGGACGGTTTCTCGAAGTGAATCACACGTTGTCGGATTTGCTGGGCTACACACAAGAAGAGCTCCAAGAACTCACCATTTTAGATGTCACGCATCCCGACGACGTAGAAACGTCCCGAGACAAGTACAATGAGTTCATCGCAGGAAAGAACGAAAGCTACAGATTTGAGAAACGATACGTGCGTAAGGATGGAGAGATTGTGTGGGCAAACACGTCTGTATCCGCTATACGGAATTTACAAGGAAAATACCGCGCTACGGTGGGCGTGATCGCGGACATAACCAAGCGCAGAAAAGCCGAAGAAGTGAGGCTTCGTTTGGAAAAAGCCGTTGAACAAGCTGCGGAAACGATAGAAATTACGGATGCCGACGGAACGATATTGTACGTGAATCCCGCTTTTGAACGGACTACGGGCTATTCGTCACAAGAGGCGATTGGAAACAATCCGCGTATTGTCCGAAGCGGCGTGCACGACGAGGCGTTTTACCGGAACCTGTGGAAGACGATCAGCAGCGGTGGAGTTTGGAGCGGGCATTTCATAAACGAAAAAAAGAATGGAGGATTGTTCGAAGAAGAGGCCACCATTTCCCCAATAAAGGATGAAACGGGAAAAATAGCCAATTACGTGGCCGTGAAGCGAGACGTGACCAAAGAAGTGTCACTGCAAAAACAACTTCTCCAAGCTCAAAAGATGGAGGCCATCGGTACGCTTGCCGGAGGAATTGCTCACGATTTTAACAATCTTCTCCAGGTCACCCTGGGCTATTCCGAACTACTGCTGTCCGAGAAGCGCGTGGATGATAAGGACTACGCAGACCTCCAAAAGATTTATCGGGCTGCCCGCAGCGGAGCCGAGCTGGTGAAAAGCTTGCTCACTTTCAGCAGGAAGCTGGAACCCAAGCCGGTGCCGATGAACCTGAATGTCCACATAGGGCATGTGCAACAGCTCTTGAGGCGGACGATTCCGAAGATGATCGAGATTCGATTCACTTTGGCACAGGACTTGCCCAGAGTGAATGCGGACCCGGCTCAAATAGAACAGATACTTATGAACCTGGCCCTCAACTCTCGAGATGCAATTGCGGATCGTGGATCCATCACCATAGAAACCGCAAACGTGACCCTGGACGACGAGTACTGCAGGCTGCATCAGGAAGCGGCCCCAGGGCATTACGTAAGGCTCTCCGTTTCAGATACGGGGCATGGAATAGATCGCGACACCATGGAACATGTTTTCGAACCTTTCTTCACAACGAAGGACTTGGGCAGAGGAACAGGGTTAGGGCTCGCCATGGTGTACGGGATTGTCAAACAACATAACGGATACATTTCATGCTCGAGTGATATAGGCCGGGGAGCCACGTTCAACGTTTATCTTCCTGCCATGACGCGGGAGCCGGGCCGAATTACCGTTGAATCCCAAGCAATGCCCGCAAGTGGAACTGAGACTCTTCTGCTGGTTGACGACGAGAAGGATGTCCGCGATCTTGGGGGTAGAATTCTCGCCAGATCGGGTTACAAGATTCTGAACGCGGCAAACGGCAAAGACGCTCTGCATATGTATGAAAGACGAACCGAACAAATAGATCTGGTGATTCTCGATTTGATCATGCCCGAAATGGGAGGAAGCAGGTGTCTGGACGAACTCCTGAAATTGGACCCCCAGCTCAAAATTATCATTGCAAGTGGATTTTCCGCCTACGATATCATTAGGGAAGTCTTTCAAAAAGGAGCGCGGGGGTTTGTAAGCAAACCGTTCAAGGCAAAGGATTTACTCGTGCAGGTAAGGCAAGCATTGGATTCGGACTAGCTGTCGGGCCGGCCGGCATGCTTTCGAAGCAAAACCTTTCGGCAAGAACCATTGTAGGTGAGACTATCTTTATGAACACGAACAAGAATGCGCGGATATTGATTGTGGACGACGAGCCGTACATCTGTGAGCTGCTCGCAAGATGGATAACTTCGGAAGGCC
>DATHCX010000007.1:0-14460 GCA_035319325.1 Desulfomonilaceae bacterium | reverse complement strand
GGATCATATAAGCCAATGAGGGCCAAAGAAACATACCAGCCGCCTCCGCCACCGAAAAAGTAAGTATGTGCAGGCGTCCTAAAATCCAAGAGGTTTTGAGCTGCCGCTACGAGCACCGGTCCGACACCGCCCAAATTGTCGTCTCGATAGAAATCCTCAAAAACAGTTGAGAAAACAAACCAAAAAACAAAGACGGCTACAAATATGAGAAAGTACCAAATTGCGTGATCCGGGGTAACCGAAACAGGCTCTGTAGAATTAGTTGGTCCGCCAGAAGGATAAGATGAATCGTGCATTTGATCCGGATGAGCGCCTTGAAACTGACCTATGAGAAGTCTCGCCTGAAGAATAGCAGATTTCAGTTTCACGTCAACGTTGAACGATGCTGGAGGGTAATCAGTGATTCGCGTGCCGACCAAGTCGGTGATGTGAAAGCCATTTGCGGGTCACCACACTAGCGCATTGAACAGGCATTTTTTGGCAAGGAAATAAAAGGAAATAAGTGGCATCCACTGGGCGCCATGAAGGTGGGCCAACCCAATGGGCCAAGCGCGTATAAAGATGAAATCAGAACTGTTTCCTGGACGCGGATGTTGACTGTTCCATCGGGCGTCAGTCGACAAGTATCTTTTCGTCCGGATCCAATCCGGATAGAATTTCTATTTTTTCGTCGTTCAGTTTGCGACCGGTCCTCACGTACCTGGTTTCTATCCGATTATCACGCACGACCCGGACAGTCTGCAGCTGGCCCACAATTCTGACGGCTTGCAGAGGAACCGCAATTACCTCAGAGCTCACGGTATGAAATGTCAGTGTCCCGTAGACTCCCGGATTCAAGCCTCGTGTATCCGGGATGGGAGCTTTTACGGTGATGGTCTTGGTCTGTTCGCTTGTCTGGGGGACCACTTCGCGAATAGAGGCGGATTGTCGAAATCCGAGGGACGGAATCGCTATGGACACTTGCGTGCCTTCTTTTATAAACTTGGCATACTGTTCCCCAACCGGAGCAACCAACTCGAGTGTTCCCGGCATGTAGACGGTCAAAAGAGGACGGCCGGGCATGGCCAAATCGCCGACATTCACCATTTTGTCTGCTATTATGCCGTCAAAAGGAGCCCTGATGTCTCCATACGAAAGCTGCGTTCCGGCTTGATCCAGCGCAGCCCGGGCCTTTTGGCGGGCGGCTTGCGCGACATCGTATTTCTTCTGTATCTCATCGAATTGCTGCTTCGAAACCGCTCTTGACTCATACAAAGGTGTATAGCGGTGAAGATCCTTTTCTGCGTTTGACAAATCCGCATTCGCGCTATCCAGCGCAGCTCTCGCTTCTTTCTCCCTTTCCGACAATTCTTTGGTGTCGATACGGACCAGTTCTTGCCCGTTTGAAACGTGATCGCCGGCGTCAACCTTCAGGTCGGTTATGTATCCGGATACCCTTGCGGACAGGACCGCGGTTTGCCGAGCCACGACCGACCCGGAAACGGTTACATCACCCTGAGTCCGAAGTGTTTCCACCTGAACGATTTTGGGGGATTCCGGGTTCCGGTCAGCCGGTTTGCCTTCCGCTGCAGCGTTTTGCGCACATAAGGAGCCTGTTGGAGCCAGAGCGATCAATCCAACCCAAATGATAGCCAGCAGCGACACTCTTCCGGTGATCATGGAGATTCTTCCTGTTCGCTTGTTACGTCTACTTTCGTTGTGTTTTGATACATCAGGTAATAGATCATGGGAACGATTAGCAGCGTAAATGCAGTTGAAGCGAAAATGCCGAAAATGAACGACCAGGCAAGCCCCGAAAATACGGGGTCCAGGGTGATTATCCAGGACCCGAAAATGGCCGCTCCGGCAGTGAGACAGATGGGCGTCAGCCTCACCGCTCCGGATTCTATTATGGCCTGTTTCAATTCCTCTCCAGCCCTGATCCGGACATGGATAAAGTCAATCAGGATTATGGAATTTCTCACGACAATTCCCGCAAGAGCTATCATGCCGATCATTCCGGTGGCAGTAAAGAAAATGGAATCCGGATACTTGCCTATCGTGTGAGCAAAAAGCGCATTCAGCACTGCAAAGCCGGGCAGTATGCCAATCAGGGTCAAAGGTATGGCAACCATGATCACCAGCGGAACCACGAAGGACTCGGTCTGCTGAACGAGCAAAATGTAAATCAATATCAATGCCCCCGCAAACGCCAGTCCCAAATCCCTGAACACTTCAAGCGTAATTTTCCATTCCCCTTCTCCCGACCAATTCACGTGAAACCCTGAAGGCAGCGCCATCTTCTTCATTGCAGCGGTAAGATCGAGGATCGCGTCAGCCGGACTGCGGCCGGCAGTTTCTGCGGTAACATACACGACCCGTTCGAGATTCTTCCTATAAATGGATTGCTGGAGAACGGTTTTGTTCAACGCGCCCAATTCGTTGAAAGGGACCATCGACCCGTCGCTCGCCTTCAGACGCAACGGCCCCATATCTTCCGGCCGGGAACGCAGGTCGATAGGCAATCTGAAATTTATGTTCAGAGGTTCTCTTTCGGTCTCACTGTGCAGGATGCCCGGAGAATCTCCGCCCAGGAAGATCTTTGCGGACTTGATAATCTCATCTTGACTGATCCCGTGAAGGCCCGCCTTTGTCCGGTCGACCAGGAATCGGTAGCGTGTCTGTGGTGCTTCTACGGTATCATCGACGTCCACCACATTCAGGGTGGATTCCATCAAGTGTCTGACCTTACGCGCCTGGGTGATGATGTCCTGGTAACCCGCAGCGGGCGGGCCATACACCTCTGCCACGATGGTCGAGAGAACCGGCGGCCCCGGTGGCACTTCCAGAATTTTCACATTCGCTCCATGTGATGCCGCTATCTTGTGAATATCCGGTCTGATTCTCAAAATGATTGCGTGGCTCTGGGATTCGCGATCGTCTTTGCCCACCAGATTGACCCGAACATCTCCCGAGTAGCTGCCGCTGCGGAAATAATACTGCCGTACGAGCCCGTTGAAATCCACCGGCGAACCGATACCCACGAAGGATTCGAGATCCCGGACCTCAGGCATTCCCGAGAGGTAGTTCTCCAAATCCGACGTGACCTTGGCCGTTGTTTCGAGCGTCGTGCCCCTGGGCATATCCACGAGCAGGAGAAACTCGTTCTTGTTGTCGAAGGGCAGCATCTTGAGCGGAACCAGCTTCAAAAACACGAGCATGATGGACAGGAGCAACGCGGCGGCTACGCTTCCCAGGAACAGGTAAGTCTTTCGACGACTCTCGAGAAAGGGGACTATGATTCTCCTGTATGTGCGGTACACAATGCCGGTCCTGAAATCGCGAGCAGTCCCGGGTTTGTCGTACTCCCTTTTCAGAGCGTGGAACGCAGTCCAGGGTGTTACCGTAAATGCTATGACAAGCGACATGATCATCGCGATGGGAACATTGAAAGCCATAGGTCGCATGTACGGGCCCATCATGCCCGTGATAAAAAAGAGCGGAATAAAAGAAGCAATGACGGCAAGGGTCGCAAGAATCGTCGGAGGGCGGATCTCGTCAACCGCCAACAATGTGGCGTCCAGCGGCGGATGCGTCTTCATTTTGAAATGACGATGGATGTTCTCCACGTCCACGATGGGGTCGTCTACGAGGAGCCCCAATGAAAGGATAAGAGCAAACAAAGTTACCCGGTTGATGGTATAGCCAACCAGGAGGTTTGCCAGCAGAGTGACCGCGAGAGTCATCGGGACAGCCAACGCCACGATCATTGCCTCGCGCCAGCCGAGCACGATGGTGAGCAACACCAAAATGCTTATGACCGCTATACCCAGGTGTTTTACCAGCTCGTTGACCTTCTCGTCAGCCGTCTTGCCGTAGTTTCTCGTGACAAGGACGTGGACATTCGTCGGAATCACATCCTTCTTGAGCTCGTGTACCTTTTCGATCAGTCCTTCAGCCACTTGCACCGCGTTGGTGCCTTTTCTTTTCGCAACCGCTATGGTCACCTGATTGTATGATTTCCCCGGCACCGCAGATTTCGCCGTGCGAGCATCCGGGTCCCGGTCCGCGCCGGGTCCGAAAACAAGGCGCGTGTACGTTTCCACTTCTTCCGGACCGTCGTCCACTCGGGCCACGTCGCCGAGATACACGGGTTTTCCCTCGAACGTCCCGAGCACAAGGTTCTTCAGCTCTTCGACCGACTGTATGAATGGTCCCGCGTCCACCAGGATTTCCCGATTCATCATGTCCATGGAACCTGCGCGGACATTCGTGTTGGCTCCCTTGAGCGCACGCTCCATTTCCAGGACGGAGATTCGTCTGGCAGCCATGCTTTCCGGCTGCAGAAGCACCCTTATCTGGCGTTTCCGTCCGCCCAGCACATATGCCTTGCCGGTATCCTGAATGCTCTGAAGCCTGTGCAAAATCTCGTCAGCCACGCGGCGAAGTTCATAATCGGAATAAAAGGAACTGTACAGAGCAAATGTGACCATGGGAACGTCGTTGACGTCCACCGGCCGAATCACCCACCCTGTGACACCCGGCGGCGCCTGGTCGACGTAGGACATGATCTTGCTCTGCAACTTCAAAATGCTGTTCTCGAAATTTTGGCCGACATAAAAACGAGTGGTAACAACTGCAAAGTCCGGGTGAGACGAAGAATATATGTACTCGACTCCATCGATTTCCCAGAGTTTGCGCTCAAGATTTATCGTGACGAGATTCTCTATTTCCGAAGGAGATGCACCGGGAAACTGAATGATCACGTCCACGACAGGAACCACGATCTGGGGCTCTTCTTCCCGGGGGGTGAGCATGAGAGCAGCAGCGCCTGCCAGAAGTGAAGCAATGATGAAGACGATGGGTAATTTCGAAACGAGAAAAGCTTCAACTATTTTTCCCGTAGAACCAAGTTGGTATTTTTCAGCCAGGCTCATGATCCCCACACTCCGGCATGCCACGACGCGTGCCTTCGTAGATCCGGCCATATTGCTCGGGATTTTGGGCGATACGGGTTTTTCTTATTGTTCTCAATCGGTCCCGCCCCCGCGATCGGACATGATGACCACCTTTGGTCCTACCGAAAATAGTCCGGCAATGTCAAGGCACGGAAAGACGGCAAAGGGATGCGCTCGCTTACGGAGGAACCGGACGTCAGTGTAGTCAACTCATTCCGTATGCTCAGGATGCGAGGCCTCTTGCGGTTCTTTCAGAGAATGCCCGAATCCATACTGCTGCCAATCGGGAGTCGGTATTTCCACCTGCAGTCGGCCAGGTGGTTCGCGGAGTGCACTCAGGCCGACCATTGCAAGCGCAGTGCACAGCCGGTTGATGGTTTCAATCCTACGGCGCTCTATTCCGGATTTTTCATTGACCGTGCAGACCAAATCACCGGGTCCCTCATCCGGATGGCACGGCTTGACAGGGGGGTGTTACAGAGTAATAATGTCTTCGACCGCGAAACTGCCCATCCTCCGAAGGAACGTTTCCATGAAAAAAGAAAAACTCGATATCATCACATTCAAGGTCCCTGAATCATTGAGAGACGCTATGAAAGGAATTCCCAACAGGTCCGAGTTCATCCGGGCCGCCGTGGTTGCCGCCCTGGACAGCATTTGTCCCTTGTGCAAGGGAACAGGAGTCATTATGCCGAATCAACGACAACATTGGGACATGTTCGCCAACGATCATCATTTTATAGAATGCGAAACCTGTAACGCGGTTCACGTTGTTTGCGACCACAGTTCGCAGGAATTCGTGCACGTTCACGAAACGGATTGAACGAGCCTCCCCGGATGGATGCAACCTGTTTCGGAGGAATGAGACGATGCTTAACAGAGCCGTTCTCGTGATTTTCATGGCGCTCGCCACCCTGTGGGGCGGGGTGTCCCACAGCGAAAATAAGACCCCAGGAAAGGTCCACGCATTCGCCAGCATCCTGCCGATAGCCTTTTTCGTCAAACGCGTGGGAGGCCCCAATGTGGAAGTAAACGTGCTGGTGGGGCCCGGACAAGATCCTCACACCTTCGATCCCACGCCCAAAGTCATGGCCAAGTTGGCTGAAGCTCAGGTTCTATTCAAGATGGGGTTTCCCTTCGAGGACTCGCTCATCAAGAAAGTGGGATCTGCACATGAGGCTCTACAGGTCGTAGATCTCCAACAAGGAATAAAGCTGCGACCCATAACCGACGAAGACGCGGAGGCCGAAGACGCGGGACATGGTCATGGAGAGGCGGAGGAACGCGAACACGTCCACGGAGAGGACCGTGAGCATTCCCATGATGCCGGGGACATGGACCCGCACTCGTGGCTGGATCCGCAACTTGCGAAGATTCAGGCCCAAACCATAGCGGACACGCTGATCCGAATCGATCCAGGCCATCAGGCGCACTATGAAAAGAATCTGAAAGACCTCCAAGCTGACCTGGAGGCAGTCCACGGGCAATTGACACATGCTCTGGCTCCCGTGAAAGGCAAGAGTTTCTTTGTGTTTCATCCTGCGTACGGATATTTCGGCGACGCGTATGGCCTGAAACAGATTGCCGTGCAGACAGGCGGAAAAGAGCCTACGGCGAAACAGCTTGCGCGATTGATCGATAGGGCCGGAAAGGATGACGTCAAGATCATCTTCGTACAGCCTCAGTTTTCGAGAAAAAGTGCGGAAGCGTTAGCACAAGCCATTGGGGGCGCGGTGGTCCCTCTCGACGATCTGGCTCCCGACTATCTCAGGAATCTCCAGGACATGGCGGCCAAGGTCGGATCGGCGCTGACTCCCCAGAAAAAGTGAACGGTAATGGCGGACACACAACGATGAGCGAACGTGATTTCTCTGCAATTGTCATGAAAGGCTTGTCGTTTTCCTACGACGGCCAACCTGTGTTGGAAGACGTGAACCTTGCCATCGCACAAGGCGATTTCGTCTCCGTGGTCGGTCCGAACGGCGGAGGCAAGACCACTTTGTTGAAGCTCATGTTGGGTCTGCTCCGACCGTCGCGGGGCGAGGTTTCCGTGTTCGGGGCAACCCCGGAAGCTGCGAGGCCGCGGATTGGATACATGCCGCAGCATTCACAACTCGATCCGCAGTTTCCTGCGACAGTGATGGATGTTGCACTCATGGGGCGTCTCGGCCACGGCAGATTTTTCGGCTGGCATTCGAGAAAGGACAAGGAAGCTGCAATCAAAGCTCTCGACGAGGTCGGATTGCAGGATCTGCGCAAAATGCCTTTTGCCTCGATTTCGGGGGGACAGCGCCAGAGGCTGTTCATAGCCCGCGCTTTGGCATGCGAACCCGAGATTCTCCTCCTCGACGAGCCCATGGCCAATCTCGATGTGGTCATGGAAGGGGACTTGTATAACCTGCTTCAGAGGTTCAACGAGCAACTGACCATTGTCATGGTTTCTCACGATCTCGGTTTTGTGTCAAAGATAGTCAAGAACGTAATTTGTGTTAACCGGAGGGTTGCGATGCATGCAACCAGTGAAATTACGGGGAAGATTATCGACGAAATTTATGGTTCGCCAATGAGAATGGTACGACACAACGGTGAGGGAGGGTGCAGGTGTCCCAGTTCCTGACCGATTTGCCGCGATTTGCCTTTTTGCAACACGCCCTTCTTACGGGCATTCTCGCGAGTGTAGCCTGCGGCATTATCGGGACCTACATAGTGGTTCGCCGGATTTCGTACATTGCCGACGGCATCGCCCACACGGTATTGGGAGGAATGGGCGCTGCCCTGTACCTCCAGAAGGTTCACCACTGGCATGGTCTGGTCCCCATCCACGGCGCTTTGGTCTCCGCGATCATCGCAGCGGTCATCATCGGGCTGGTGAGCCTTTGGGCGAAACAAAGGGAAGACACGGTCATCAGCGCACTGTGGGCTGTTGGCATGGCGGTCGGCATACTCTTTATTTCCCGGACGCCTGGTTACAATGAAGATCTCATGGGTTACCTGTTCGGCAATATTCTCATGGTGTCCAGCGCAGACCTTTGGATGCTGGCCGGTCTGGATGTACTCACAGTTGCGGTGGGGCTCCTCTTTTATCATCAGTTCGTGGCCGTGTGTTTTGACCAGGAATTTGCTCGCCTTAGAGGACTCAAAGTCGAGGGCTATTATCTGCTGCTCCTGGGATTGGCAGCGCTGACGGTGGTAATTTTGTCCACCGTGGTCGGGATCGTCATGGTGATCGCTTTGTTGACGCTGCCTGTGGGTATTGCGGCGCTTTTTTCCACCACCATGTGGCGCATGATGGTTATTTCGACCGTCTTTTGCGCGGCCTTCACCACATCGGGTCTGGTGTTGAGCTACGAACCCGACTATCCTGCCGGCGCCACAACCATCATCATTGCCGGTGCAGCTTACCTCCTGGCTACCGCACTGAAATGGGCATTGACCCGCGGCAGAACGTAATCACAGTCTCCTTTCCCGATTTCACGTACGTGAAATCGAAATGGCATGTGACACGCATTCGCCACATGATTTATGAGATTTATGAGATTCAAGGGCTGGGGGCTCTCCTGAGCGAAGTGATGAGACGGCTTTGCGTAGCCCGCAGCGAAGGAGTGCCCACAGCCTGTGCCCAGGATCGAGTTATACCGGTTCTCGAAAATTGTGTCGGACTTTCTCATAATTCCGGCCCCCCTGCAGGTGGTCCAATCATGTCATTGCGAGGAGCGGAGCGACGAAGCAATCTCGATTTTGGTCGGTTGGAGATTGCTTCGGGCTTTGCCCTCGCAATGACAATCTGCCAACCTTTTCGCGTAGTCAAAACCGACATTACTTTCGAGAATCCCTATACCTGTAAAAAAGCGAATCTGTATGACACAAAGGCTCTGCACGTGTGGCGCGTTGTCCATGGACTGACCGGCATCCTCGCCGGAAATCGCTTCCATCACCGACGCGCAGCTCTCACATTTCCGTGAATACGGCATTCCCCGTCTACCATTCTGTACACGTGAGCTACACTATTGAAAGTTTCCGAGATGTGTGCCGCCCGCCTGACACCTTCCCTTGCATACCTGTTGTTACATTAATCAAGTGACATCAATACGTTGGAGTCACAGCACCATCATGCGTGCCGTTCGGCATGCCTGTTGCTTATAGCCTGAACAGAATTCAACGAAACACGGATGGTAACCAGCATGAGAAAAATAGCGATTTACGGCAAAGGTGGAATCGGGAAATCCACCACCACCCAGAATACGGTTGCAGGTCTGGCAGAGATGGGCCGCAAAGTTATGGTGGTCGGTTGCGATCCCAAGGCGGATTCCACCCGGCTGCTGCTCGGGGGACTGTCTCAGAAGACGGTTCTCGACACACTGCGAGCGGAAGGGGAAGACGTGGAACTGGAGGATATCCGGAAACCGGGCTTTAACGGCACCATCTGTGTCGAATCCGGCGGGCCGGAACCCGGGGTCGGATGCGCCGGCAGGGGCATTATCACCTCCATCAACCTGCTGGAGCAACTGGGTGCCTATGCGGAAGGCGAGAAGCTCGATTATGCTTTTTACGACGTCCTGGGCGACGTGGTTTGCGGCGGATTCGCAATGCCCATCCGCGAAGGGAAGGCCCAGGAGATCTACATCGTAGTGTCGGGCGAAATGATGGCTATGTACGCGGCAAACAACATTAGCAAGGGCATCGTCAAGTTTGCCGAAGCCGGCGGTGTCCGCCTTGGCGGGCTCATCTGCAACAGCCGCAAGGTCGATAACGAACGGGAGATGATCGAAGCGTTTGCCGAGAAATTGGGAACTCAGATGATCCATTTCATCCCCCGGGACAACATGGTGCAAAGAGCCGAAATCAACCGGAAGACGGTCATAGAATTCGATCCTGCTCACGCCCAGGCTGAGGAATACCGGACTTTGGCCAGAAAAATCGAAGGGAACACGATGCATGTCGTCCCTCAGCCTATGGACACCGACGATCTGGAAAAACTCCTGATCAAACACGGTCTGGCGGGTTGACCCGAAGACAACGTGCCAATGTAAAGCCAGAAAAAGAGGTGACGGATATGTTGATGATCAGATCCATCGTAAGACCCGCGAAGGTGGACAACGTGTTGGCTGCTCTCATGGAAGCCGGCTTTCCCGCTGTGACCAAAATATCGGTGGTGGGCCGGGGCAAGCAGCGGGGCATCAAGATAGGCGAAATCACGTACGACGAGATTCCCAAGGAACTCCTCATAACCGTAGTACCGGATGCAGACAAAGATTTCGTGATCAAGACCGTGATCAAAGCGGCACGCACCGGGGACAAGGGCGCATATGGCGACGGAAAGATATTTGTGAGCCCGGTGGAGGAAGTCTACACGATAAGTTCGGGCATCAAGGAGACGGCCTCCGGCCCAACCGAAGAGGTGAAGATATGAGAGAGGTCATGGCCATCATTCGCATGAACATGATGAACAAAACCAAGCAGGCACTGTCCGATGCCGGAATCTCCTCCATGACCGCGAAAGACGTCCTGGGACGAGGCAAAGGCCTGGTGGACTACCATCTACTGGAAGGCGCCGAAAAAGGATACGAGGAAGCAATATCGCAGCTGGGTCAAAGTCAGCGGCTCATTCCCAAGCGCCTGCTCCTGATGGTCGTGCCGGAAAAGCTCGTGCAAAAGACGGTGAAAACTATTGTCGCCATCAACCGGACCGGAAAATCCGGAGACGGTAAAATCTTCGTATTGCCCGTATACGGCTCGGTCAGCGTCCGTACCGGCGAAGGCGGGGACGGCGTCCTGGATGACGTGTGAGCGAAAACAGGCGCGGCGTACCACCCATTTTAAAGACAGACTCGGAACACGGTGAAAGCAGCAGCTTTTCATGGGCGGACCACCAGTATGGAACGAAGAAGAGCAAGGACCAGATGGCGTCGAGTCTGCCATCCGAGGGAACAGCCGGGCCATCAGATGAGCGAAAGAGCTATTCGTGAACAGGAGAACATCATGAAAGCATGTGATGAAACCATAACCATCGTCGCTGAGGAAATCGATCCGCACGAAGTGAAGCAGGAACTCTTGAGGCAGGTGCCTACCAAAGTGGCACGCAAGAGAGCCAAACAAATCGTCGTCAATGAGGCGAGCGGGCAGCCCGCCGTACCTGAAATCGGCGCCAATACCCGAACCATTCCCGGCATCATCACCCAGCGCGGGTGCACGTATGCTGGATGCAAAGGGGTGATCCTGGGTCCCACCAGGGACATCGTGAACATCACTCACGGTCCCATCGGCTGCGGCTTTTACAGCTGGCTCACGCGGCGCAATCAGACTCGGACAAACGGACCGGACGATGAAAATTTTATGACCTACTGTTTTTCCACCGACATGCAGGAAGAGGATATCGTGTTCGGGGGCGAGAAAAAGCTGCGGCAAGCCATACGGGAAGCGTACGATCTGTTCAAACCCAAAGCCATCAGCATCTTTGCAACCTGTCCGGTCGGACTCATCGGTGATGACGTGCACTCGGTGGCACGTGAAATGAAGGAACAGCTCGGGATTAATGTCTTTGCCTTCAGTTGCGAGGGCTACAAGGGCGTTAGCCAGTCAGCCGGGCACCACATAGCAAACAACGGTATTTTCACGCACGTCGTGGGCCTCAAGGACCAAGTGAAAGAGGGCAAGTACAAGATCAATCTCCTCGGAGAATACAATATAGGTGGGGATGCTTTCGAAATCGACCGCATCCTGAATGACTGCGGCATCACGGTGGTATCAACCTTCAGCGGTAATTCGACGTACGACCAGTTTGCTAACGCGCATACGGCAGATCTCAACACCATCATGTGCCACCGCTCCATCAATTACGTGGCGGAAATGATGGAGACGAAATACGGCATACCGTGGATCAAGATAAATTTCATCGGTGCAGAGGCAACCGCAAAGACTCTTCGCAAGATTGCAGCGTATTTTGAAGACTCCGAACTGACCGAACGGGTAGAGGCGGTCATCGCTCGAGAGATGCCGGAAGTGGTCGCAGTGCGGGATGAAGTGCGGCAACGCTGCAAAGGCAAAGTGGCCATGCTCTTTGTGGGCGGATCCCGAGCTCACCACTATCAGGAACTGTTCCGGGAAATCGGTATGAAGACCATATCTGCAGGCTACGAATTCGCGCACCGGGACGACTATGAGGGTCGAGAAGTGCTGCCTTTCCTCAAAGTGGATGCGGACAGCCGCAATATAGAAGAACTGGAAGTGCACCCCGATCCGGAGAAATTCCGTCCGCGTAAGACGGTCGAAGACGTGAAGCGACTCCAGGAAGCCGGGTTCAGATTCAAAGACTACGACGGCATGATGCGCGAAATGCAGTCCAACACCCTGGTGATTGATGATATCAGCCAGTACGAAAGCGAGCGGCTCATCGACATGTACAAGCCGGACATCTTTTGTGCGGGCATCAAGGAAAAATTCGCCATACAGAAGAAGGGCATCCCCATGAAACAGCTACACAGCTATGATTCCGGCGGTCCTTATGCCGGGTTCAAGGGAGCCGTCAACTTCTATCGGGAAATTGACCGCATGGTCAACAGCCAGGTTTGGAATTACCTCAAGGCGCCCTGGCAGGAATGTCCCGAACTTGCGGCCAAGTACGCCTGCGATTGAGCCACGGAGGAAGGAACGGACCATGTTATTACGACATACACCGAAAGAGATTACTGAACGTAAAGTCTTGACCATCAATCCGGCAAAGACCTGCCAGCCCATCGGCGCCATGTACGCGGCTCTCGGTATCCACGGGTGCCTGCCTCACAGTCATGGTTCTCAAGGGTGTTGTGCATACCACCGGAGCACGCTCACCCGCCACTACAAGGAACCGGTCATGGCCGCGACCAGCTCCTTCACGGAAGGGGCATCGGTTTTCGGCGGACAGGCGAACCTGGTGCAAGCAATCGACAACATTTTCACCATCTACCAACCGGACGTTATCGCTGTACACACTACCTGCCTGTCGGAAACTATCGGCGACGATATTCCGCAGATCGCACGCAAGGCCGAATCGGATGGAAAGATTCCGGAAGGCAAATACGTGATCCATGTGAACACTCCCAGTTACGTGGGAACCCACGTGACCGGCTTCGCCAACATGACCAAAGCAATGGTGGACTATTTTGCGCAATCCACCGGCCAGAAAATGGATCAAATCAACATCATCCCCGGTTACGTGGAACCGTCGGACATGGAAGAAATCAAGCGAATTGCCGAGATGATGGGAGTTCGTACTGTCCTGTTTCCCGACACGTCGCGGGTTCTGAATAGGCCCCAGACCGGCAAGTACGAGATGTTTCCCAAAGGCGGGGTGACTGTCGAGGCCCTTATGACGACCGGCGACAGTCTTGCCACCATCGCCCTCGGCAGGACAGCGTCCGGTCCCGCTGCCCGTGCGTTGGACACGAAATTCAACGTGCCCTGCGAAATTCTCGACCTTCCCATCGGCTTCAAGGCAACTGACCGGTTCGTGGACACACTGAGAAAAACAGCGGCAATCAACGTGCCCGATGCCCTTACAGACGAACGGGGCCAATTGCTGGATATCGTCACGGACATGCACCAATACTTCTACGGGAAAAAAGTGGCTCTCGCCGGAGATCCCGACCAGCTCATGGCACTGAGCGAATTCCTGGTCTCCATCGACATGTGGCCCGTGCACATCGTAACAGGAACGTCGGCAAAGGGATTCGAGACGCGCATCCGGGAGATTACCCGGAATGTACCCCTCCCTGTACATGTGGGCGTTCCCGGTGACATGTTCCTGCTGCATCAATGGATCAAGAATGATCCTGTGGATTTGATCATGGGCAACACCTACGTGAAGTACATCGCTCGGGACGAAGACATCCCGATGGTTCGCTTCGGCTTTCCTATCCTGGACCGTGTAGGCCACAGCTACTTTCCCACGGTGGGTTACCGAGGAGGTATGCGCCTGCTGGAGAAGATATTGGATGTCCTTCTGGACAGGCAGGACCGGGACGCGCCTGAAGAAAGGTTTGAACTGGTTATGTAGGGCTGAACCTGAAATCCGAATCGCAGGCGTGGAAGGGGCATGGAAGCGGAAAACCAAGGGTCGACACCATGGAGTGTCATACCGAGAATACCATACGAGGCTCCCGTCAAAAGCTGTCGAAACGAGAGGACCAAACCAATGCAAAAACCGGATCATCACATTTTCGTGTGCGCAAGTTTTAGAGGCACGGAAGCCAAAGGCAAGTGCATCAAGAAAGAATCACTGCAGTTAATACCCTATTTACAGGAAGAACTCTCCGATCGCGGTATGAACGCGATGGTATCGACAACGGGCTGCCTGAATCTATGTGAGGAAGGTCCCGTCATGGTGGTCTATCCCCAGGCATACTGGTATCGGGGCGTGACCAGTGAAGAGGCGGTGGCCGAAATCCTTGACGCTCTGGAAGAGGGCAAGCCGGCCTCGAAGTATCTCATGACCTGAAGAACTTTTTCATAGAAATCAGGAGACTGAACAGCTCGAAGCAGTCGTCGC
>DATHCX010000006.1:0-15193 GCA_035319325.1 Desulfomonilaceae bacterium | reverse complement strand
TAGATTGGTTGGCTGAGAATGTTCCCATTAACAACACCGTTTTTGTCGAATTTGGCGTTGAAGACTATCGCGAGGCGAACACCAGATTTCTCCTTCAAAATAGAAACTGGCGTGGTCTGATTTTGGACTCCAACCCGGCTCACGTGAGGGCCGTCGAGCGAGAAGATTTGTGTTGGCGGTACGACTTAAGGCCGGTTGCGGCTATTGTGACTCCGGAAAACATCAACGAACTGCTCGCAGAAAATGGCATTATTGGTGATATCGGGCTCCTCAGCATCGACATTGACGGAAACGACTACTGGGTTTTAGAAGCCATCACGGCAGTCTCTGCGCGGATTCTGGTCTGTGCATACAATGCTGTATGGGGAGACATTCATGCTATTACCGTTCCGTATCTACCAAATTTCGATCGACTAAAGGCGCATCCTTCCGGCCAGTATTTTGGCGCCTCGATCCAGGCCTTGAAAGGCTTGGCAAAGAGAAAGGGGTACGAATTCATCGGCTCATCTTCGAATGGAGTCAATTCGTTCTTTGTGCGAAGCGACTTGTTTCAGTCTGTAGCGAACAAGATCAAGAGCCATCGCGCGTTTCCATCCCGGCACCGAGATTCCCGGGATGACGCCGGTCGCCTCACTTATGTGAGAGGAGTGAAACGGGCCGATCTGGTAAAGCACCTTCCCGTAACGCTCGTGGAAGAGCACAACCGGCGAGTCCCGCTGGCTTCACTGTATCCTTTGTATAGTGAATCATGGTTGGAACAAATATGTTAACTAAGGTACTGGATTCGCGAACGATGAAAGGCCAAGCTGTCCTGACAGAAATATCCGTCGGTGAACTTGTCGACAAGATAACAATCCTTCAGATCAAATCAGAGCGGATAAAAGATTCCGGCAAGTTGAAAAATATCCGCCGGGAGCTGGAAATCCTCACTTGCCTCAAGCTGGAGATCCTGAAGCCCTTTCCTGAGTTGGAAGGGACTGAAGCCGAACTCAAAAAGATCAATGAAGAGATTTGGGATCTCGAGGATCAAGTGCGTGACCACGAGCACCGCGAAGATTTTGGAGCAACCTTCGTGTCTGTCGCGCGTTCGATTTATAAGACGAACGACCGCCGCGCCGACCTAAAGCGCCGGATCAATGACTTCGCTGGCTCAAGTATTATCGAGGAAAAATCGTACGCCTGCTACTGATTCTTGGATGAGGAACTGTCTCGTCATGAAGATATTACTTGGGCAACTAGGCGCTAATGGTGATTGCCTTTACGCGACTGTTCTCGCCCGCCAGATCAAGGAGGATTATCCGGGTTGCCACCTCACTTGGGCTATATCAAGTCGGTGCAAGGAGGTCCTTACAGCCAATCCGTACGTGGACGAAATCTGGGAGTGGAACGTCTCGGACACGGTCCGAGACGCTGCGTGGAGAGCGCTGGAAACTACTGCGCTTCGTATTCAGACCGGTCTCGACCCGTTTGATAAAGTGGTGTTGTCTCAGATTTGGCCAGACAACTTCAGACGCTATGATGGGACAGTCCGGCCCAGCATCGTGAGAGCCTACGATCGACCAATCACGGCACCCGTCGATACGGTCATCGTGCTTACCGACCAAGAACTGGATCATGTGGAAAAGTTCGTTCGCTTACATGGCATCGACAATTATGGTCATCGGATTCTTATCGAGTGTTCCTCAAGAAGCGGTCAATCATACGTTACGCCAACGTTTGTAATGGAAATGGTGCGACTCTTGAGCGGTCGGCTCCGCGACTGCTGCTTTATTCTTTCCTCCGATTCGCCGATATCATCCGATCTGCCTGCCGTGTTTTCCGCACATGAACTCGGAATGAGAGAAAACGCGGCCCTCACCCATTACTGCAGCCACTTTATTGGCTGTGGTAGCGGCTTGACAGTGGTGGCCACCTCTTCGGCTGCTAAAGAACTTCCCACCATTCAGGTACTCGCAGCCCGCACCTCGGTTTATGCTTCATTCTTTCATGATTTTGAGTATTGGGGTAAGCCCACGGAACGGTTTATCGAGATGGGCGATGCCTCAGCAGAGACAGTGGCCGACGCCATTTTCACGTGTTGCCGAGATGGACTCGATACTGCACGCGCGACATTTCATCGACCATTGCAAGTCACGTTTGATTTCTATCTGGAGTTGATCGATCAATGGCTGGTGCAGAGATGCATGTATCTGGATGCCCTGGAATCCTTGAGCATAACCGCACTGCGCTACGGATGGAACAAACAGCTTCTTGACTATGCGCGTCGGAGAGTTGTGCCGTTGGCCAAATTCGACGCCCTTTGCATGGATCCGCGCAGTCGAAAGCCATCGCAAAAGCAAATCGATCAGATCCTGGCGGCCCAGCCAAACCTATGACCATCAAAGATTCCTGGTCCTCATTTTGCTAAAAATCCATACCCGCGTATGTGGTGAGGACAGAGCTGCAGCCCCCATCGATGCTCCAAGAAGCGCCCCGACACAGCCCAACGACATGGCTAGGGAAGCGTCGGCCGGCACGAGAGCCCACACTAAACAACACATAAGCAAAGCCGGCAAGATCGGCGCCGCCAAGTCATAGACGTAAAAGGTGCTCTTCTGTTCTTTGAAGAATCGTGTGTTAAACCGTAGAACGGTAGCGGCAAAGTTGCTCAAATATGACACCACCAACACCAGGGCAGCCCCTTCCGAACCCCATCGTTTCACCGCTGGATCCATTAACGCAACGAGTATAGCCAAACCTAGCATCTGGCCAAAAAGCGGCAGAGAAACCCAACCACAAGCTACCGACAGACAAAAAGGGACCACCATAAGGGCCCAGATAGCTGCGGCTATCACCAAAATCCTCAGCACGGGATATACATGATGAGCTACCGTAGGATTGCCCGTCCAGGCTTCGAGAACAGGCTCTCCAAAAAAGAACAAGACTAACGCAGCCGGTACAATGACGACGGAAACCGTCTGGCAACTGGTGTGATACAGACTGTTCAGGCCGCGCTGGTCACGTGACACCAACAACTGACAAAACCGCGGAAACAATGCCGCGGCAATGGGATTAGCCATGAGAGCCAGCGTCCCTGCCAGGACAGAAGCAAGAGAATAGTATCCAAAAGGCTCCAAAGGGAGGATTCCACTCAATAACACCTTGTCTCCTTGCAACAAGAGCATCCCAGTGGCAGCAATGCCGGTCATTCCTGCCGAAAACCGCCAAATCTTCGACAATTCTCCTAAGGCAAGTCGTTGAGGGCTTGGCGATGCGGGCAGATGCATCCGCAACAGCCAGTACGCCACGAGGGTCTCACAAGCTCCAACTAGTGTCTGTACCCACAAAAACGATTGGATCGTCGGAGAGACTACCCACAAGACGAGAACCGCCCCTGCTGACTTGCATGTGGTCCCAACGATAATTACCCAGCTCAGATGAACCTGTTGTTGGAGACCCATCAGCCCATGCGCATAGAAGGTGAATGGCCACCGAACACATATCATGAGCCCTGCAATGATGAGGGCTTGCTTAAGTGATGCCACATCCAGGTTTCGCGGATTCAGCCAAGATTCTGCAATGGGGGTTGCCAATACCACTATGGTCAGGCCAATGACAACAGCCACAAAGCAGTAGACCCGTTCCACAGTCCCCACAAGGTTTCGGCACGTTTGTTCTCTTCCTTGCGTGAAGGCTCCTTTAGCAAGTTCGCGGGTTACGGCGGGCCCCATACCAAGATCGAGGACTTGCAGGACCAATTGCATGCTGGCGAGAAAGGTCACCAACCCGTAAGACTCCACCCCCATAAACCGGATGTACAGGGGAACGCATACGATCCCCATCAAGGCTGTCCAGATTGAGGCTGCGTAGTTGGCGACTATATTTCGTTCTAGAAGGACCATTCTCTGCCATCCGTGGCCCGGCTCGTTTTCCTCGATACTAACCCATTGCGATCTCGGCACAATGGGACGCATTTATGTCGCGAGGTGGGGTAACAAACCGGGAGTCTGTTGCGCAGGGAAGTCTTCATTCTTGCTGCTGCTCGGCAGTTTATTGCCCATTAGCCATGATGGTTGTCTTATAATCGAATTGCCGCGAATAATCCAGAAGGTCTCGAAAGACGCCGCATCGAAATGCTTGCTACGGGCAGCCAAACAGATGACCAGACTTCGTGTTCGTCGCATGGTCGGTTTCGATTTCTGAAGACAGATCCAGCGTAATCATTCAGTTACACGGGGGAACAGCCTGGCCTGTGTCATTGCGAGGACTGAAACGACGAAGCAATCTGGATACTTAAAGGCCGAGATTGCTTCGCTGCGCTCGCAATGACAGCCTTTTCCCACCCGTCACTGAATGGATACGGTCCAGCCGGAATCTCGCTTGACATGATGGCCTGGTTCAAATAAGAATAGCCGACGGAGGGCGGTAGATCTGAATTGGGAATTAAGCCAAGAATTAGTATTATTGTCGCGACTTTTAACTCGGGGAAAAACCTGCAAACCTGTCTCGACAGCGCCTCAGAGCAGAAGTACCCGAACAAAGAAATCATTGTGATTGACGGCGCCTCCGTCGATGGAACCGTCGATGTTATTCGTGCCAATGAACATCGGTTGAGTTATTGGGAATCGGCACCGGACCGCGGCGTGTATCATGCCTGGAACAAGGCGCTGACTCATGCATCGGGGGATTGGATTCAGTTCCTGGGCTCGGATGATTGGTACACGGCACCCGATGTTTTGGAACGACTAGCTCCCACTCTCAAAGGGGTCCACTCCAACATAGGATTGGTTTACGGTAAACTCGCACGAGTCACCCCTACAGGCGAGGTCTTGGAGATCTGGGGAGAGAACTGGGAGCGTACCAAGCCGCGGCTGAAGGGCCAAATGTCTATTCCGCACGGCGCAGCTTTTCACCATAAAAGCCTCTTTGGGAATGCCGGCGGATTTGACGATAATTTCAAGATAGCCGGAGATTACGAATTCATGCTTCGAGTGATGAAAGGGCGGGATTCATATTTTGTGGACGACCTTGTGGTAATAGCACAGGGATGTCATGGCACCAGCAGCGTACCCGAAACCGCATTTCGCAGAAATGCCGAGATGGTACGTGCGCGAAAACTGAATGGCCTGTGGCCGTATCCTTTCTGCGGGCTACCTCTATTTGCGCAAAACTGCATGTACGGAGCGGCTTACTATCTTTTTGGGAAGAGAGGGGCCACCCTTATCCAGAATGCGTACCGGCGAATGACGGGACGACGGGTGATTCCTCCGGAATGAACAAGACCTTCGGATCAAGTCCCTCAACATAGAGCTTCCGACAACAGCCATCTCAATCAAAGGCAAAGAAGTGTGAAATGAGTGACGATCAGGCCCGAAGAAAAATAGCGTTCCGTCACGTGGCAGGATCGAGCGGAAGGTCAGGCACGATAGACATCTATATGGACACCAGCAAGAAAAGGGCCACACTCAAAATGATGTAACCCTTTGTTCTTATTGGCACGCCCGGCAGGACTCGAACCTGCGACCTACGGATTCGAAGTCCGGCGCTCTATCCAACTGAGCTACGGGCGCAAGGAATCGAAGGTGAAAAAGTCACCTCAGGCAACATTCAATCTGTACGGACAAGAAGAACCGATCTTTCGGTCCTCTCCAAAGGGCATCAGGTGGGGAGAGCGATGGGACTCGAACCCACGGCCACAGAGGCCACAACCCTGTGCTCTACCAGCTGAGCTACGCTCTCCACAATACGTTAATCTACAAGTTTCCCATGGGGAAGTCAACTCCTGTCGCGTCTTTCTGATAATCATTCATGCTCTCGAGGGAATCATCGTTTCCGTATCATAGAGAGGAGTGAAACGACAAAGCAACTTCGATATTCAATGGCACGGGTTGCTTCTCTACGCTCGCAATGACAGGGCCGGGCAGTGTCATTGCGAGCGAAGCGAAGCAATCTGCTCCGACAAAAAATGTGCGACCTGATTTAAGAAGACCTGTACCAAGCGATTCACTTGTCGACGTTCGGCGTCAAGGCATTCATTTCAACTACCAAAGATCCTTCATCTTTCTCAAACCAGATGAATTGCGCTTCGGAATGTCTACTCCCGAAGAGACAAGCGCCGCGATTCTCTCCTGGATACGTTTGAGCAATTCCGGTTTTGGTTTCAGGCTCAGGCACTCTTGGTAACATTCCATCGCCTGTTGATTGTCCTGCATCGCTTCCAGGGACCGTGCCAGATGATACCACGCCTCCGGATCGCGAGAGTCGTTCTGCGTGGCATATTCGAAGTTCCTCCGTGCTTCGGCAGTATCACCGAATTTTTCAAAGAGCAATCCCTTCTGAATGAACGCTCCTCGATATCGCGGGGCAATACGCACTGTCTCCTGGAAATCGGCGAAAGCTCCCTCGACATTTCCGAGCGTGTCTCTGACAAGCCCCCTGCTGAAGTGCGCCTGGAACAGTTCGGGATTCAGGCTTATAGCCCTGGAGTAAAACGCCTCGGCCCCTTTGAGATCTCCGCCAAGAGCTTTACTGTTCCCCAGGTGCCAGCACCTCACCGCGGACGTGCCCGCCGGCCTGACGCGGCTCTCCAGTATGGCTATCGATACGGAAAGGTTTTCTTTCCACTCCGGTCTCGGAT
The DNA here is from genome assembly GCA_035319325.1 of Desulfomonilaceae bacterium. Taxonomy (GTDB): domain Bacteria; phylum Desulfobacterota; class Desulfomonilia; order Desulfomonilales; family Desulfomonilaceae; genus DATHCX01. The sequence goes on along the minus strand of DATHCX010000006.1, from coordinate 8,577 downwards.
CGAGTCTCAGGGCTCGCCTGTACAGACCGATGGCCTCGGCAACGGATTTGCCGTTGCGCTCGTACATACCGGCCAGTTTTTCCATCGCGCGATAGTTCCGGGAATCAGCCTCGATGGCTTTCCTGTAATCCTCAATCGCCATGTCCGGCCGATTGAGCATTTCGTGGGCCATACCGCTTCCGAGAAACCCGAGACTCTTGTCGGAGATTTTGGAATAGAGCCGTACAGCCTCCTGAAACCGACCTTCGGCCAGGGCCTGATCCGCCAGGGACAGGGATGATTCGGTTGTTCCATCCGGGCTGTTCGACTGGCCGTAGGTTACGCTCGATACGCAGAGCACAAGCATGAATGCAATGCACCACCTCGAACAAACGGTACCATGACATGTTGCGGGAAAAGGGCTCATTTTTTTGAACCGGGCTGTTCGCCAGTGGACGAAAGCGCGTCCTTATGCTACAGGGCTCCTAGGATTCACTGAACGTGCACGTTGTTACCAGGAATCGGTTTCGAATGGAAGAGCGATCAACGTATTATATGGTTGCCGAAAGTCAAACGGACCGCATTGATTACGTCATGCGTGCTGTCATGTTCGCGATTGCCGTGGCGGTGCTTTGCGCTGCTGTGCCCGCCTTATCGGACCCTCCTCAAACTCCCGTGCCCAAGTTGTCGGGGAACCACATTGCCATTCATTGCGATCTCAAGATTCTGCAATTGTGGAGTAATACGGAACTGGTCAGGGAGTACCCCATCGAGGTGGGCAAAGGTGGGCTCGGAAAACGCGTCGGTGGAGATCACCGCACACCCATCGGTGAGTACGAAATTTCGTGGATGGCTTCCCGAAACTCCTCAAAAGGTCACAAAATTATTGACGGCAGGAGCTGGTGCAAAGGCAACAACTTTATTGAAGCGACCACGGGTCCGGCGCTGGAAAAACTCTGGGCAGAACCGTACGGCGGCGATGAAGCCGCTATCATGAGTATCAACTACCCCAACGAAAAGGACAGAGCCAGAGGGTTTACCGGTGAGTGTATTCACATTCATTCGGATAAAAGACACGAAAACGGTATTCTCAAGAAGTCTTACGGGTGCATTCACATGTTTCCGCACGATGCGCGGGAACTGTATGAATGGGTTCAGGTGGGCACTCCGGTGAAGATCCTGCCGTGAGGATCGTCAATGGCTCAAGTTTTCTCCGATGGCTTCCGTTTGAAAGTGAATTGCAAGGGGGTCGATCAATTCGTCGATGCGGCCTTCGAGGATGCTATCGAGCTTATACAGGGTCAGGCCGATCCTGTGGTCAGTCACTCGATTCTGGGGATAATTATATGTCCGGATGCGCTCGGATCTGTCTCCTGAACCTACCTGGGTCTTGCGTTCCTTGCTGATTTCTGACCTGCGTTCCGCTTCCATCCGGTCCAGTAGTCTCGCCTTGAGAATCTTCAGCGCCTTGGCCTTGTTCTTGTGCTGGGATTTCTCGTCCTGGCAGGTAACCACGAGATTCGTAGGAAGATGAGTCACGCGCACGGCAGAATCGGTCGTATTAACGCTCTGACCTCCCGGGCCGGACGAACGATAGACATCTATCTTCAAATCCTTGGGATCAATGTCCACTTCCAGGTCATCGGCTTCGGGAAGCACTGCCACAGTTACAGCAGAAGTGTGAATTCGCCCCTGGGATTCGGTGGTAGGAACCCGTTGCACCCGATGTACGCCGCTTTCATACTTGAGCCGAGAGAACGCCCCATTGCCGTGAACGAGAGCGATGACTTCCTTGATCCCGCCGGCCGCGGCTAACGATGAAGACATCATCTCCACCCGCCAACCTTTGACTTCAGCATACCGGCAATACGATCGAAACAGATCCGCCGCAAACAGAGCCGCCTCTTCGCCGCCGGTTCCCGCTCGTATTTCCAGGAACGTATTCTTTGCGTCATTGGGATCCTTCGGCAGAAGGAGAATGTGCAGATCCCGTTCCATGCCGGCCTGGCGTTCCTGAAGCGGAGCGAGATCTTCTCGAGCCATCTCGACAAGTTCCTCGTCGTCGCCTGAGGCTATAATTGCCTCCAGGTCCTCGACTTCCCGTACCAGATCTCTCAGGCTACGATACGCTTTAATGATATCGTCCAGGTCGGCCTGTTCTTTGGCTATTTTCCTGAATTTGTTCTGATCGGCAAGGGTCTCGGGCCTGGACAACTCCGTGTTCAGCTCCTCGTACCGGCGATTCAATTCTTCCAGCTTGGCAAGTACCTGCATACGCAATTATGCGGCGGATTTCAAACCGTTGCGCATCTCCTCTTTTTCTAGCGTGGTCTTCAGCGCGACCAGAGCCACCTCAATTTGATCGTCGCTCGGCTCCCGGGTAGTCAGTTTCTGCATCCACATTCCGGGAAGAAGCAGAGCGTTGAGGACCGCATTGTTGTGCCGATCGGCGAACCGAATAATTTCGTAGGAACAGCCCGCGATGGGTAACAATAGACCGATCTTCACCACGATAAACAAGATATTGGTAAGGATCACGTTTCCCAGAAGATCTTTCGGAAAGATGGGAAAGACCGCACTGAAAAGAAAGATGCTAAAAACCAGGACTAAGAGCAAAAATGCCGTTCCGCAGCGAGAATGAAGCCTTGAATGCTTGCGCGCGTTCTCGACCGTCAATTCCTCGCCTTTTTCATATGCGTGAATGGATTTGTGCTCCGCTCCGTGGTACTGGAAAACTCTCCGAATTTCCTTCAGCAGCGAGATCAGCATGATATATCCCACAAAAATGCTGACTTTTATCACTCCGTCGATCACATGAAACCAGATGCTGCGCACTCCCAACTCGGTGCCCATGAGCACGCCGATTCCTAGAGTCGCAAGGTGCGGGATAACCACAAAAAGGAGTATCGTAGCCCCCAAAGCCATGCCTATGGTACCAGCCAGAGCCCACGGGCCCAATTTTTCCTCTTCTTCGCCCAGCGCTTCCTGAGCGGAATAGGTCAGAGCCTGAATTCCGTTGAAAAGTGCCTCGTACATGACAATACACCCGCGGAGGAACGGCTTCTTCAAAATGGGCCATTTCTCCATGGGCGAATACCAACGATCCTCGCGCACCGACAGCTCTCCGTCGGGCTTTCGCACCACAACGGTGAACGTCTTGGGGGCCCGCATCATGATGCCTTCTATGACGGCCTGTCCCCCTACTTTGATCTGGCCGTTCTCCGGCGACGACTGGTTACTGACAAACAAGGACACTCCAGATACCGATTCCGACGGCGCGGTTCGGCGGTTTGTAAAACAGGTTTTATCCTTGAACACGCATGCAGCTGAGAGCTCATTTTTTCGGAGCTGACTTATCTTTTGCTGCGGGTTTTTCTTTCTTGATCGTGACCCGCTTCGCTGCAGGTTTAACCTTTGGCGCCTTGGCGGGCTTCTTGCCCGTGGAAATAGCAGTGTCGCCGTATTTCTTCATGAAGCGTTCGACGCGTCCCGCGCTATCCACCAGTTTTTGTTTTCCCGTGAAAAATGGATGGCACGAAGAACATATTTCCAGCCTATATTCGGGCTTTGTGGACTTGGTATGGACTTCTGCACCGCACGCGCACCTGAACACTGTATCCGCGTATTCAGGGTGTATATCCTTTTTCATTTCTCTTCCTCCGTCGTGACCTTAAGCGCGTAAGTATACCAGAGACTCGGAACAAACAAAATAGGAAAATAAAAGCGTCGCAATCCTTCTCCTGGAGTGACTGACAAACAGAATCAAGCCAGATATAACCATACGCAATTGTTTTGGTTATTTATTCATTATCTCCAGAAATTCCCGGTTGGAATCGGTCTGCATGATTTTATCCAAAAGGAATTCCATGGCATCCACCGAGTTCATGTCCGCCAAAAGTTTTCTCAGGAGCCAGACTCTCTGGAGATCCTGCTGGGTAATCAGAAGTTCCTCTTTTCGCGTGCCGGACCGGTTTATGTCGATGCACGGGAAAATTCTCCGCTCCAGGAGCCGGCGATCCAGATGAATTTCCATGTTGCCGGTGCCTTTGAACTCTTCGTAAATAACCTCGTCCATCTTGCTGCCGGTATCTATCAGAGCTGTGGCTATAATCGTGAGGCTCCCGCCTTCTTCGATGTTCCTGGCAGCGCCGAAGAACCGTTTCGGCCTGTGGAGCGCGTTGGAGTCAACACCTCCGGAAAGAATCTTTCCACTGGGAGGTACCACCGTATTATGCGCTCTCGCGAGACGGGTGATGCTGTCCAGGAGAATGACAACGTCCCGCTTGTGTTCCACCAATCTTTTCGCCTTTTCGATCACCATATCAGCCACCTGGACGTGCCTCTGGGCCGGTTCGTCGAAGGTCGAAGAAATGACTTCGCCTTTTACCGAACGCTGCATGTCAGTAACTTCTTCAGGCCGTTCGTCGATGAGGAGAACGATCAGGTACACATCCGGGTGATTTCTGGTGAGACTGTTTGCGATCTGTTGCAGCATCACCGTTTTTCCGGCTTTGGGCGGCGACACGATCAGGGCTCTCTGTCCTTTTCCGATGGGGGTCAGCAAGTCCATGACCCGCATGGAATAATTCGTGGGCCCTGTTTCGAGTTTCAGCCTCTCATCCGGGTAAAGAGGAGTCAGGTTGTCGAAGAGGACCTTGTCGCGCACCGATTCCGGATCTTCCGCGTTTATCTGTTCCACTTTCAGGAGAGCGAAATAGCGTTCTGTGTCCTTGGGCGGCCTGATGTACCCGGAAACGGTATCGCCGGTCCTGAGATTGAAACGCCTGATCTGGCTCGGGGAAACATAAATGTCATCCGGGCCTGGAAGATAGTTATAATCTGGCGCCCTGAGAAAGCCGAATCCGTCGGGGAGCGTTTCCAGCACTCCTTCTCCTCTGATGGGCGCTTCTTTTTCCGTCTGTTGGTGTGCCTGGAGGATGGCGAAGATCAGTTCCTGCTTGCGCATGCTGCTGGCACCTTCTACATCGAGAGAATTGGCAATGGCCAAAAGCTCACTGACCTTCTTTTCTTTCAATTCTGCAACGTCCATGTGGTCTCCTGAATTCTTTGAATCTAATTGAGCTGATGGTGTTTTCTTGGGATTCTACCTGAAGTTTTCTCAAGAATAGGTGCGTCGGCACACGAGCCCGTTTTCGATGGCCCCTACCGTTCGTATGACTTTTCCTCGGATGGAAGCGGCTCCTGGAAGGCGGTTCTTTGTCGCAGCTCTCACTTTAATTAATCAACCCCTCCTTGTCTGTCAAGTTTTTTTATCTGAAAATCCGCATTGATCATTGTCTCGTCACATTCTAAAATGCCGTCATGATTCAACTCGTCCTCCCACTGGTTACTCCGCATCGCTTCACGTTCGGGAATCTCGTTATACACGAGGGGATCGCGACTGCTGTGGCGACCCTTCAATCCGTGTATCACCCCGATGGACGCCCCTTCCCTCCTGTTTTCCTGTACGGTCCGCCGGGGACGGGCAAGTCCCATGTACTCCGCGCTGTTTCAGCACTGATTGAAACGGGCTGTGCACCCGAACGGCGTCGGGTGGAACTGATCCGCGCCCAAGGAGATCCGCCCCGTTTTCCTGACCTGTCGAGGCTGGTGTCCGAAGACGACACTTGCGAGAGGGATCTGTGCGGAGTAGCTCTCGACGATGCCCATGAGCTCAATGCAGAAGAACAGCTTCATCTTTGGAATTTATCCAACAAATTGACGAGAACGGGAAGTCCTCTCATAGTCGCAGCCCGAACGGCGCCGGACGAGGCTTTCGTCGAAGATCCCCACTTGCAATCCCGAATAACAGCCGGACTCGTTTTCAGACTCGAGCCGCCGGAGGACAATGTCCGCGTTGTCATCTTGGACAAAATCGCGAGAGACAGGAACATACGTCTGGCACGCGACGTCGGTAATTATCTCGTAACGAGGAAATCCCGGAACGTCAAAGAATTGGAAAACATTTTGGAAATTCTGGACAGCACCTCTCTTCAGTTAAAACGCCGGATCACAATTCCCCTGGTGAAATCTCTCGAAAAAGAAGGAATCATCTGACAATCGGTGTAGACGCACGGGTCCGGGGAATGGTTTCGCTGCGACATCCATCGAATGCTGTTGTCTGCACAAAAAACCCCCGTAGCCGCAGGTGTGTCTGAACAAAGCCAATTCCGGAGAAATAGCGGTTCACGTCCGTCGAAGCGTTGGTATTGCTGTCGCTCGGTTCGTATTCCTTTGCAGTTGCGTGGATGGTCGCGCAGCTGAAGGACCCGATTTCGACCGTCACACAGACGTCGACCTTTGATACCAATGCGCTACCAGACAAGCGACGATGGATGAAGCCTGTCCTGTCGGTTCTCCGAAGCGAGTCAGGCCGCGCCGTTCGTAGCGGAGGAGATCCGGCAGGACAGGCCGTGAACCCGCCCTTAAATGTTACTCTTGAAAGCGCATTGGTATGAAAGGGTTCGCGTGCGGGCCGTAATCATTCAGTTTCTCGGGCGAAGCGCCTGACCTATGTCATTGCTGTAAGTGAAACGACGAAGCAATCTCTGTACGTAAAGGCGGAGATTGATTCGCTTCGCTCGCAATGACAGCATACCGCCCGCAACTGAATGCCCCCGTGCCGCAATTAAATTCGACTTGAACTCAGGGCTGGAACAGGATAAACAGTCCACACTTTCGCGTTGCCCGGGAGAACCGTGGTCTCCGCCGGGACGCGTCCGAGTTTTTCGCCGCGTGGTACCGAGGCCGAGTCATGATGAGCAGGTTCACATCATTCTGCGCTAGTCTGCGATTCTGCGTTGCTGTTGGATTGTTCGGAGTATTTTCCTTTCTGAATCCGCCGCAGAGTGCGGAAAAGGTGGTCAAAGATTTCGTGACGCTCTTTCAAGCCCAGGACGCGGCTGGGATCTATAGCGCCATGCATCCGGACGTGGTGGGCGGAAAAGAAATTTCCCAGAGCGACGTGGAAGAATTTCTGAAGCAGTACAAGATCGGCACGCTCACTTTCGAGAATTCTCGCATTGATCGGCGCATGAAGGCTGAAGACGGATCCACCGAAAGATTTCAAGCCACTCTCACCTTTCGCGGACCGGTGCTTGCCCCGGAATATCCGAAGCCGTCAGTCTTCGAAATGGTCATCCTCTGGGTGCTCGAGGATGGAAAATGGTGGCTGGAGAGAACCTTTTCCACGAATTTCATCGTGACAACGGACGAAGCGTACCCCACACGGGCTCAGGATGAAAGCGCTATTCAGTTCGAAGCAGCTATTGCGGTGCTGGACAAAATCGGATCGGACGATGAGGGATCCGCCGCGCTGTCGGGCTCGATCACCCAGGGGTCTGCAGCCAAGGAATACAGCGACCTGGAAGCTATTTATCGTACTGAGCGAGGTCCCAAGGGCGTAGATTCGAAGGCGGATGGAATACAGGTTCTCCTGAACGGGGCGAGCCGCAGTCGAGGAGGCTTGCTCGACATTTACTACGGTGATTTTAAAGCCGGCCCCGACGACGCCAGGAAACCGCTTCCCTGGGGAATGTTCAGGGACTATGTCCAGGCCTCGATTCACAGTGCGAAGTCTCTTGAAAAGCGAGGGAATACCAAGGCAGCGAAGAACATATATCGCCGTTTGATCTCGTTGGGCAGGCAGTTTCTCAACGAACCGGGCGGTATCCAGTTCGCTGTATGGGGCACGAGCTTTCAGAAGCAAGGGGCCCAAGAACTGGTGAGACTGGTCGGTCCGGGAGAAAAGGAACAGGTCCTGGCGTTTGCCAATGTTGCGTCCCGACGTCTGGATCTGCTCCAGACGGCTCTTTCGTGCCTGGATGACATGACCGACTACAAGTCGCTGAAATCTGCAATCTTTGCTGCAGGGCGCTCGAACGACGCCATCTTTCGGCCATGGGGCATCAACACCCTATCCATCCTTGCATTCAAGGGCGCGCCGGCGAATCAGACCGCTTCCAGCGAGGTAGGCGGAACTGTTTTGGTTCGCAACAAGATCATGCAGAAGAAGGCCTTGTCCGTTCTCAAAGAACTGGAATCGGAATCATCAGGCAAGGTGAAATCATTTATCGCGAATCAAAAAGAATGGGTAACCACTCACAACGTGTACGGGGTGGTCCGGCCCTTCAAGTAATTCTACTGCGCGGCGGCCAGTGATCAGATCAATTATCCTGAAGAAACAGGATCGAGGAGAAGCTGACGAACTGGTAGTGTTCTTGAGCCGTGACCTCGGCTGGCTGCGAGGAATAGCCAAGAATGCCAAACGGAGCCGTGTGCGTTTCGCCGGCCATCTGGAATCGTTTGCCCTGGTTGATCTGATACTGCGGCCCAGAAAGAAAGACGATCTGGTATGGATTGACGAATCTCAGGTGGTCCGGGGCTTTCTGGGAATCAGATCCAATATTGCCAAGGTTGCACGAGCCGCGTATTTCCTGGAGCTTGCGTCCGTCTTTTTGCCGGAAAGCAACTCCGACCCCGCGGTTTTCGATTTTCTCCAGTCCTTTTTGGAATCCCTGGACACGTCGGCTCCCGATCCGCTTCGCTTGATGGTGGATGAAATTCGACTGCTGGGCCTTCTCGGGTATTCACCGCGTT
>DATHCX010000005.1:0-7043 GCA_035319325.1 Desulfomonilaceae bacterium | reverse complement strand
AACGGTCAGGATCAAACTCTGATGCGTCTGATAGACGAGCAGTTCACTAAGACGCCATTTTATGGCTCTAGGCGCATGACGGCTTGGCTCAGATGCCAAGGGTTCCAAATCAACCGCAAGAGGGTATCTCGGGTCATGAGGCGGATGGGCATTGAGGCGATCTATCCGAAGAAGCATTTGAGCCGACCCGACGTTGCGGTCAAGAAGTATCCATACCTGCTGCGAGACATGGCCATAGAAAGGCCGGATCAGGTCTGGGCTGCTGACATAACGTATATTCGGATGAAGCACGGCTTCATCTACCTTGTTGCGATCATGGACTGGTTCAGCCGGTATGTGCTTGCCTGGGCTGTATCCATAACGATGGACGTGGACTTTTGTGTGGAGGCGCTGGGTAATGCTTTGGGGACTGGAAAGCCGGAGATATTCAATACGGACCAAGGCTCCCAATTCACGTCTCGGAGCTTCACCGGGATCTTGAAAGCAGAAGGTATCATGATCAGCATGGATGGCAGAGGACGTGTATACGACAACATCTTTGTGGAGCGTCTTTGGCGCTCGGTCAAATACGAGGAGGTGTATCTCAGGGAGTACGAAACGGTCAGAGAAGCGGTCTCAAGTCTCAGAGCCTACTTTGGCTTCTACAACCAGGAGCGACTACACCAGGCTCTCGGGTACCAGACCCCGTACCAGCTTTACACCCGTACTCGTACCCCCGGTGGAGAACCTGACTCTATTCACGAGACTCAAGGTGTACTTTTCCACCTTAAGAAAGACCATTTTTTGTCTTGACAGAGGGGTCCACCTCACCCAGTCCTTTTCTCAAGACCTGGGATTTTCAGGAGCCGTAGCCCTTGAAAAAAAGAAGAATGCTCCGTGAAACTGGAAATCCCCTTTCCTCGTCCACGAAATCCTGGAAAGGAAAATGGCTAAAATGGCTCCATCAGGTATTCATTCTGATTGATTAGATTTAATCAATAAGGAAGATGGGAGGTCATTGAATCAAAAAAGTAGGTGATTCCAGGATGTCGAGTATTTTTTGACAGGGAGTGCCATAAGACATTTTCGTCCCTGTCAGAGTGCATAATCACGATTCTCTCTCTCAATATTCCGGCTTCTCGCACTCTCCTTGACACTTGGGCAAATGTTTAACTGTCCCACAAGCCTGAAAGTCGCTCTGGAAGCTTCAAACTTCATTTGCCATGAGAGAGAACGCCAAAATACTTTTGCAGATGGGTTTTTAGGCTATTTCGTAGTCAGCTGCACCTTATCAAGCAGTTCATCCAAAATTTTCCCGTTTCGGCCAGCCCCCTTGCTATACCATTACATCACGATGAAATCCGAATTTTAACAAAAATTTCTTTAACAAAATGTGGTATCAAGACAACAGCAGGGACATGGCTACTTCCGAGTCTCAACACCGGTAGGAGTGTGCCGGGGGGTTTTTCACGAAAATGCCCAAGAAAAAAGATGGGTAATGGGGGACGGAAGTTAAGAGATCTCCGGGTAGAATTTTGCGCGGGAAAGGGAAAAAATCATTTCAGTAGGTTATGAAACTATTTCATTTGGGGAACTGCCAGTCTGTCCGAAGGCCCGCAACCACATCTCGTGCTATGTCAGCTCCTTTCTCTTCCCGGCCCAAGCCAAATATCCGGAGCCGACAGGTACGTCAAGATCATGAACGGCCCATTCTCAACGTCACCAACTCTCTACCAAAAACTCCCTTTCCTGATTCCCATTTTCGCTGAAATTGGGCATAGGAGTCGATCGATCTTTGAGACGCGACATCCTGTATTTTTTTACTGCAGCGAGAGTGCAGCAAAATAAAAACGGGTTACAGCTGTGAAGCCATAACCCTTTGCTTTTTTTGGTACGCCCGACAGGATTCGAACCTGTGACCTACGGATTAGAAGTCCGTTGCTCTATCCAACTGAGCTACGGGCGCTCATGCGGCGAGTGTCGGAATTCCGGATCACTCGTCTGACAAGACGTAGCACAGGCATTCCGAATATGTCAACAGTGAGGGTTGTATCATTGACACCCATACGCGCTCTTGTTATATGATTTGGCACACGAGACGGCGCAGGATCGGCAAGCGCCGCTGTAAACTATCTGATGTCGAAATCTCGGGTGTTCCATGTGTGCCTCGGTACTTCTGGGAATCTCCGGCGGAATTGCAGCTTACAAAACACCGGCATTGGTTCGGCTTCTGGTTCAGGCGAATGTCAATGTCAACGTGGTCATGACTCAAGCGGCGACACAATTCGTCACCCCGCTCACTTTGGCCACCATCAGCGGGAATCCCGTATTCCAGGACATGTGGGGAGACCGTCACAGACCTTCCGTTGAGCACATTTCGCTTGCGGATCAGGCTGACCTGGCACTCGTCGCACCAGCCACGGCCAACGTGATCGGGAAAATGGCGGCAGGCATTGCAGACGACATGTTGACCACCGTGTTTATGGCTCTCACCTGCCCTATCCTGCTGTGCCCGTCCATGAACGTGAATATGTACAAGCACCCGATTCTCCAATCGAACCTTCAGAAACTGGCCGGGTTGGGCCATCATATTCTTGCGCCAGAAAGCGGTTTTCTCGCGTGTGGGTGGACCGGCGAAGGAAGAATGCCGGAACCCGAAATGATTGCCGACAAAGTATTCTCGCTTTTGAATCCGGGGGATCTCAAAGGTCTCCGTATTCTTGTGACGGCCGGGCCCACTGAAGAACCTCTCGATCCTGTGCGCTTTCTCACGAATCGTTCTTCCGGAAAAATGGGAGTAGCGATATGTCGTAGGGCGTCCCAGCGCGGTGCATCGGTGATCCTCGTTTCAGGTCCGTTGAAAATAGGCGTCCCTCAAGGGATAACCCATGTGCCTGTCAGGACGGCCCTGGAAATGCACGATCGCGTGCTGGAGAGTTTTCCGGAAACGGACATTGTGATAAAAGCGGCGGCGGTTGCGGATTTCCGCCCGGCAGAAGTGCAGACGTCGAAGATCAAGAAAAATGACGTGAAATCACCGCTTCGGCTCATAAAGAATCCGGATATCCTGCAGGAGCTTGGAAGAATAAAACGGAAAGACCAGATCCTGGTAGGATTCGCAGCGGAGACGCAGGATGTGCTGGAGCATGCCCGAAAAAAGCTCAAGAACAAAAATCTCGATATGCTGGTGCTTAACGATGTGAGCAGGCCGGGCGCCGGGTTCGATTGCGATACCAACATCGTTCGATTTCTCTACCGTTCAGGCGACGAAGAACAGTTGGACATGATGTCCAAAGACAAGGTAGCCGACCACATTCTGGATCGCGTTTTGGATATGAGCACAAGAGCATCCGTTCAAGGCGACGCATAGGTGTCGTCCATTCTTAAGAATTAAAGGTGATACGTGAACGAAGAATTCGATGGACTGACGGATATTCGTCATTTCCTGGAATATCAAGTGAATATTGGATTCGGGGAATTGATTGTCCCTCGTCTTTGCTCATCGGATTCTTTCCGCACCGAGGAGTCTTTACAGGGTGTGCGCCAGGAACTTGGCGAGTGTACCAGGTGTCCATTACATCGGACGAGACGTTCCATCGTATTCGGCGAGGGCAAGCCAACCGCGAGTTTGATGTTCGTAGGCGAAGGTCCCGGCGCGGACGAAGACCGGGAGGGCAGACCTTTTGTCGGCAAGGCAGGTCGTCTTCTGACGAAGATGATTCAGGCAATGGGACTGGAACGAGAAGACGTTTATATCTGTAATGTGGTTAAATGTCGGCCTCCGGGAAACCGTGATCCGGAGGCTGTGGAGATAAGCACGTGCATGCCGTTTCTCGAGGCGCAGATTTCGGTCGTAAAACCGGTGGTTTTGGTAGCGCTGGGGAGAATAGCGGCTCATTCGCTTCTGGACACGCGGGATCCTGTTGGAAAGTTGAGAGGTCGATTTCACGATCGAAATGGAATACCTGTCATGCCCACGTATCACCCGTCTTTCCTCTTGCGGGAGGAGAGGGAGAGACGCTTCAAAGCGGAGACATGGGCTGACCTAAAGCAGGTGATGGCTCGATTGAAACTTCCGGCCGCCATCTCTGTTTCCGCCTCCGGAGAAAAGACATGAATACCAAGAGATTGGTTTTGTTCGCGTTTGTGCTGATTGCCGGATTGTGGTCCTTCGTGTTCTCTTCCGGCGGTGTTATCCAGGCGGAAGAACCGGGCACGAGGCCTCTCGTATATCTTCTGGAAGTAAACGGCACAGTCAACCCCGCTCTCGCGGACTATATCATCAAAGGCATCGAAAAAGGGGAAGAAAGCCATGCCGATGCCATCATTATAGAAATGGATACCCCTGGCGGAGGACTCTCCACCACGAAGACCATCATCAAACAGATCGTCAACGCCAAACTCCCCATCGTGGTATATGTGGCACCGAGCGGGTCATCTGCGTCTTCTGCGGGGGCCCTCATAACCATGGCGGCCGATGTTGCCGCAATGGCTCCGGGTACAAACATCGGTGCGGCTCATCCGGTGGCCGCGGGCGGACAGCAGATGGATACTACGATGTCCGACAAGGTCTTGAACGATATTACGGCTTATATGAGAGGAATAGTAGCCAAGAAGGGGCGGAACGCGGAATGGGCCGAAAAGGCCATACGGGAAAGCGTGTCAGTGTCGGACCAAGAGGCCCTGCAACTGAAAGTTGTGGATCTGATTGCAGATTCAATACCCGATCTGCTTAATAAAATGGATGGACGAAGCATCGAAAAAGAAAATCGAACCATCACGCTAAAAACCAAGAATGCAAAAGTGGAGAAAATCCCTGTCGGTTGGCGGTTCAAGATACTTGACGTGATTGCAAATCCGAACGTGGCCTACATTTTGATGATGGTAGGCGGCCTCGGGATCATGATGGAGCTGTATCATCCCGGAGCAATTCTGCCTGGAGTTGCAGGAGGTATCTGCTTGTTGCTTTCGTTTTTCGCCCTGCAGGTCTTGCCTGTTAACTACGTGGGTATCCTTCTCATCATTCTGTCGGTGATCTTGTTCATCCTGGAACTCAAAATACAGTCGATGGGATTTCTCAGCATCGGGGCCGTTATCAGCCTGACACTGGGTTCCATTATGCTCTTCGAGACGGATGAGGCCGCAATGCGAGTGTCGTGGAGCGTCATCATACCTACCGTTGCGTCTGTGTCGGCGTTCTTTATTTTTGCGCTGGGGCTGGTTGTGCGAGCCTGGATGAAGAAACCGCGAACCGGGCAGCAAGGGCTTGTGGGTGAGATTGGCCTTGCGCTCACGGACCTCGATGTGGAAGGAAAGGTTGCGGTTCACGGCGAGTACTGGACGGCCAGAGCTGACAGGCGTATCCCGAAAGGCGAGCGGGTGAGAGTCACTCGAGTGGATAATCTGTGCCTCCTGGTGACACGCGACATGGTGTGAAGCCCGAATGCGTTTTGTGTTTGTGAGGCCGTTCGCAGAGAAAAGACGCCGCAGGAGAAATACTTCGCCGGACGGCGTAAGAGCCGCTATTGATACTGATATAACACCTTTGCCATCGGACTGGATCACTTCGGTATCACGCATGTAGCGAGTCACCATAAGCACACTTATATTGACGTGAGGGATGCCTTGATTCATGATGAGTCTGTGATCATCGATGCATGATTATCCTGAATCGTGTGCTGTCTTGGGTTGTTACGTCGGGGGCATAAGCGGGATAGTCACGAAGGATACAAAACGCTGAAAATGATTGATGTGCATGAAGCATTTTGTGTGCGGACAATCCGGGCGTACACATGAGAAGGATATTGAATCGGTTCAAAACAGGTCCAATAACCAAGGAGGACGCGCATGATTAGTGGTCTTGGTATCATAATTGTGTTGATCATCATTTTTTTGTTCATGGCAGTCAAGGTGCTCAATGAATACGAGCGGGGCGTTATTTTTAGACTCGGCCGGGTAATTGACCATAAGGGGCCGGGATTAATCATACTGATTCCCATTATCGATCGCATGGTGCGCGTGAGCCTCCGGACAGTCACATTGGACGTTCCGCCTCAGGACGTCATCACGCGGGACAATGTCTCGGTAAAGGTAAGCGCAGTCATCTACTTCAGAGTCCTGGAGCCCACTAGGGCGGTTATCGAAGTGGAAAATTACCTGTATGCCACGTCTCAACTTGCCCAGACAACATTGAGGAGCGTCTGCGGCCAGTCGGAGCTCGATGAGTTACTGGCCGAGCGGGAAAAGATAAACGTGGAAATACAGGAAATACTTGACAGACATACTGAGCCCTGGGGCGTGAAAGTCAGCATGGTGGAAGTTAAGCATATAGATTTGCCGACGGAAATGCAGCGAGCCATAGCTCGTCAGGCGGAAGCCGAAAGAGAAAGAAGAGCCAAAGTCATAAACGCTGAAGGAGAGTTTCAGGCGGCCGCGCGCCTTGCCGAAGCAGCGACAATCATTGCGAAAGAACCCACGGCGCTTCAACTTAGATACTTGCAGACTCTGGTGGAAGTGGCTGCGGAGAAGAACTCGACCACGATCTTTCCCATTCCCATCGATCTTTTGGAGCCATTCTTGAAGAAAAAAGAATAAATGATGGTCTGGTCGCGGGTCGAACACTTCCGAGCATGGCAACGCGATCCGCCTCGACCAGTACCGACGCCGCAAAAAACACGAATCCGGAGCGAACCAGATTATGCCAGGTATTCTCGCAAGATGGCTGATCACGACAGTGGCGATTCTTCTGGTGCCGTATCTCATTTCCGGGGTGCAGGTGAGCGGCCTGGGATCTGCTCTCGTGGCCGCGGGATTCATTGGGATTCTCAATGCCATGGTGAGACCGGTACTCATAATTTTGCCGTTGCCGCTGACTATTGTCACCCTCGGATTTTTTATTCTCGTCATTAACGCTCTATTATTCATGTTGGCCGCGGCGATTGTCCCCGGCCTTCATGTTTCCTCTTTCTGGTCTGCTTTTTTTGCGGCTATTATCGTCAGCATCGTCTCCTGGATCATGAATTCCGCTGTTGCGGGCGGCGGAGGCGAACGGACCGTAATCGTAA
>DATHCX010000004.1:0-13353 GCA_035319325.1 Desulfomonilaceae bacterium | reverse complement strand
GCCCACCACACCGTTGGAAGCCAGGACTTCAACAACCCCTCTCGGGAATGCCGAACCCGGGTTCAACCTGCCGTACCTGGCTCATGCCGCCGGAGCCATTTACGTGGCTCGCTGGACCACATTTCACCCGCGGCAGCTGGTCCATTCCATCTCCGAGACGTTCGATAAGAAGGGTTTTACCTTCGTTGAAGCCATTGCGCCGTGCCCCACGGGATATGGCAGGCCCAACAAACTGGGCTCCGGGCTGGACGAGATGCGTTATTACCGGGACATGGCAGAAATCAGACACGGCGCGGACCTGAGCCTTGCCGAAATTCGGTTGCGGGAGAAATTCATCGTGGGCACGTTCGTGAATACTGACAAACCCGACTTCATGGAAAATTATAAGACGAAAGTCGTGGGCAGGGCAAAATCCAAGGGCAAGGGCAAAGAAAAGGGAAGAGCCGCATGACCGAAAAACAGGAAGTCAGACTCGCGGGTTTCGGCGGGCAGGGAATTATCCTCTCGGGGCACATCCTTGGGAAGGCGGCCGCCCTGTTCGAGAAAAAGAATGCCGTATTCACGCAGAGTTATGGTCCGGAAGCAAGGGGAGGCTCGTGCAGTGCAGACGTGGTGATTTCGGACGGCCCCGTTTACTATCCCAAAGTTGGACAACCGGGTGTGCTGGTGGTAATGAGCCAGGGTGCTTGGGCGACGTACGGCGCGTCTCTTCGACCGGGAGGAGTTCTCATCGTGGACGAAGATCTGGTGACTCTCAAGGACGAACCGGAAGGCGTCACCGTGTACAAGGTGCCTGCGACCCGCATCGCGGAAGAGATGGGGCGTAAGATAGTGGCAAATATCGTCATGCTCGGTGCCGTAGCAGCATTAGGCGGAGTGGTCGCGTACGAGTCAATGAAGGGTTCGGTGCTTGCGTCTATTCCTCCGGGGACGGAGGAACTCAATATCTCCGCTTTCGACAAGGGGTATGAGTACGGGAAAGACATTCTCCATCCCGTCGGACCGAAGTGATTTTCGGACCGATCATGCCTCTGTCTCTGTTCGAAAAAGATTTTTAGGGAGCTTCCGAAAGGAAATGTTCAATTGAGAGAGCATATCGAAGGATCACCCCGACATTCCGATTCGCATGACCTCAGAATCGGAGTCTATGTTTGCCATTGCGGAAAGAATATCGGCGGGACAGTCCGTTGTCAGGAAGTGGCTGAATATGCCCGTGACCTCCCGGGAGTCATTCTCGCAAAAGACTCGTTGTATACCTGTTCGGAACCGGGTCAAGAACAGATAAAGGCTGATATTAGGGAACACAAGCTGAACCGCGTGGTCGTGGCATCGTGCACCCCGCGGTTGCACGAGCCTACGTTCCGTGCCGCCTGTGAAGCCGGGGGCCTGAATCCGTATCTCCTGGAAATGGCCAATATTCGCGAACACTGTTCCTGGGTTCATTTACACGACAAGGATGCTGCAACAGAAAAAGCGAAAGATCTCGTGGAAATGGCAGTCGGAAGAGCCGCACGCCTGAAACCGCAGTTTGAACTGACCGTTCCGGTAACCCGTAAGGCCATGGTCATAGGCGGAGGAGTGGCCGGAATTCAGGCCGCGTTGGACATGGCCGACGCGGGATACAAAGTGTATCTCGTGGAACGAACGGGAAGCATCGGCGGGCGAATGGCACAGATTGACAAGACGTTTCCGACCATGGACTGCTCCATATGCATTCTCGCCCCGAAAATGAGCGAAGTGGGTCGCCACCCCAATATCGAGTTGCTCACTCTTTCCGAAGTTAAAGCAGTGCAGGGTCATATCGGAAACTTCCAGGTCGAAGTCCTGAAGAAGGCCCGGTACGTGAAGAAAGAATGTACAGCTTGCGGCGATTGCATCCAGGCTTGTCCTCAACTCATACCGGACGAATTCAACGCGGGCCTGTCCATTCGGAGGGCCATACACATTCCTTTTGCCCAGGCGGTGCCTTCAGTATATCTCGTCGACATGAACCATTGCCTGAACAATCAGGGCATCGTCGCGTGCGACCGATGCTTCCAGGCCTGTTCCCACAAATGCATCGATTTCGCTGACAGAGACGAGATTCTTCGTGTCGACGTGGGCACCATCGTAGTGGCCACGGGTGTGGACGTGTACGATCCTACTGCGCTCACCGAATTGGGCTACGGGAAATTCCCCAATGTCATCACTACCCTGGAGTTCGAACGTCTTATCAATGCCGGCGGCCCGTCGGGCGGAGAATTGATTAGGCCTTCGGATCGGAAGCGGCCGAGGCGAGTCGCGTTTCTTCAGTGCATAGGCTCACGGAGCAAGAGGAGCAATCCCTATTGCAGCAATGTGTGCTGCATGAACACCGTGAAGGATGCTCTGCTGATAAAGGAACACTGGCCGGAGACGGAAATATACGTTTTCTACATTGATATTCGGGCCTTTGGTAAAGGATTCGAGGATCTGTTCCAGAGGGCTCGCCGGGAAGGAGTCACTTTTATTCGCGGTATACCCGGCGAAATAATCGAAGACATCGATACCGGGGATTTGACGCTGCTGGGCGAGAATACCCTGCTGGGTAATCACTATCGCTACCATATGGACATGGTGGTGCTCTCCGTAGGCATCAAGCCGCACAAGGACGCACCCGTGCTCCAGAGATTGTTGAATCTTTCCACGGACACCGACGGCTTCTACATGGAGGCACATCCCAAGCTGCGGCCCGTGGATACCACGTCGGGCGGCGTGTTTCTCGCCGGCGCGGCCGAGGGACCCAAGGACATCAAGGATTCGGTGACTCAGGCGTCGGCAGCTTCTTCCCGGGCAAACATTCTCATGAGCAAGGGGGAGGTGAAGATCCCCGCAATCACGTCTCGGATCGACCCTGAAAAATGCACCGCGTGCGGTTTATGCGCGAAGGTGTGCCCGTATCACGCCATTGAAGGCGGAAAAGAAATGGGCTACTACCGGGTAATAGAGGCTGCATGCCAGGGATGCGGAGCCTGTGTTCCCGAATGCAGGTTCGAAGCGATAGACCAGACACATTTCACTGAAGGGCAGATTGTCAGCCAGATTGACAGTGCGCTTGCCCGGGACGCGGACCAAAAGATCCTGGCGTTCGCATGCAACTGGTGTTCGTATGCGGGAGCTGATTTTGCGGGCGTATCGCGTATGCAGTATCCCCCCAATGTGCGAATCATCCGCACCATGTGCTCTGCACGCGTATCCCCCCGATGGATCGAACGAGCCTTCCTGAAAGGGGCGGGCGCGGTTCTCGTCTCAGGGTGTCATCCCGCGGATTGCCACTACAACAATGCGAATCAGAACACTGCTCGACGAGTGGAAAAATTCTGGCGCCGCTTGGAAAAACTTGGCATCAACAGGGATAGACTCAGGCTGGCATGGGTGAGTGCTGCAGAAGGCGCTCAATTCGCCAGAGTGGTTCATGAGATGGCGGAAGGACTGAAGAGCCTGACTCCCGCTCAAATCCAGGAATCCATTGAAAAACTGACAAAATCTTTGTCCAAAAAGGCCGACGCATCATGACGATCAAAATTTGGAAACATTTTCCCCGGGAAGATCTGTACGAGTGCTACCAATGCGCCCGGTGCACGGGCTCCTGCCCGGCCATGGAAGTTGCACCGGCCTTCGGTCCGAGAGAAACGATTCTCAAATGCCTCAATTTGGGTCACGACCAGGTGGTGGAAGACGAAAAACTCTGGCTCTGCTGCACGTGCAATGTGTGCGAGGACCGGTGCCCTCAAAAGATCCCTATTTGCGATCTTCTGGTGGCGTTGCGCAACTCTGCCGCACGCAGGGGCAACATTCCGTACCGCCTGAGCGTTGCCATCGAGCTCTTGGCCAAGACCGGGCGTTCGATGATCGTGCATCAGCTCGATGAGATGCGTTCCCATCATGGTCTGGATCCATTGCCGCCCGCTCCTGTGGACGAAATCAGGGAGATTCTCAAGAAAACCGGTTTGAACGAGGTCGTGGAATTTTAAACGGTCGGAAGTCCGGCCCATATCACGGTAAGGTCATCAATGAAGTACGCCTTGTATCTGGGATGCGCAATCCCCATAAAATATCCTGGTTTTGAAGCGGCGACCCGTCTGGTCTGCCAACGCCTGGGCATAGAGCTTGTGGATCTGCCCTTTTCCTGCTGTCCGCCCCCGACCTCCATGAAGTTGGTTCATTACGATTCGTGGCTTGCTCTGGCCGCGAGAAATCTGTGCCTCGCGGAGGAAGAGGGCCTGGATCTCATGACGCTGTGTTCCGGGTGCGTGAATACGCTGAAGGAAGCGAATCACGTGCTCAAACAGAGCGATTCGAAACGGCGCAAGGTGAATAGAATACTGGAAGATCACAATCACCATTTCAAGGGTACGATTCGAGTGACTCACATTCTGGATGTCCTGTACCAGGATACGGTCGTTGAGCGAATGAACAAGGAGAAAGTGCGGGACATACCGCTAAAAATGGGGTGTCACTACGGCTGCCATTACTTCCGGCCGCCGAAAATGATGTACCCTGAAGAATTGTCTGATGCGGAGTCCTACGTGCCCGTCAATATGGATCATCTCCTCTCCATAATCGGGGTGGAACCCACCGAATACTCGCGTAAGTTTCTCTGCTGCGGCTCTCCTCTGGGCGCGAACATGGACCAGGACGCGGGATATGAAATTACCCGGCAGAAACTTGCGTATGTTCGAGAACGAAAGATTCAGGCGCTTTCAGTCGTGTGCCCTTCCTGCTTCGAGCAATTCGATATGGGGCAGATCGTGCTGGCTCGCAAAACAAAAGAGAAAGACAAGATACCCACATTTTTCCTGACTCAGCTTATCGGCCTTGCGCTGGGATTGACGCCCAAGGAAGTGGGACTCGATGTCCACCGGGTCAAAGCCAAGAAGCTGCTGGAAAGCATCAATATTTCGTGAATGGATCATTATGACTGACGAACAGAAAAGAACCCTGTCAAAAGAAGAGCTTCAAGACCTCCGCGAAGACCTGATGCTTGCGGACACCCTCACGCGTATTGAAAACACTCTCATGGTCCTGTCCGGCAAAGGCGGCGTGGGAAAAAGCACGGTTGCAGTAAATCTTGCGGCCGCGCTCGCGGCTTCGGACAAGCAGGTGGGACTCCTGGACATAGATATTCACGGTCCCAGCGTTCCCATGCTGCTGAAACTGGAAGGTGCTCAAATATCGGGCACTTCCGAGCGCGGTTTGATACCGATACGATACAACGACAATCTGAAAGTCATGTCCATCGAGTTCGTCGTGAGAGACCAGGCCAAAGAAGCCGTCATCTGGCGCGGGCCCATGAAGCACAGGATGATACATCAGTTCATTGCTGAAGTGGACTGGGGCAACCTGGATTTCCTCATTGTGGATGCGCCCCCGGGAACGGGAGATGAGCCCCTGAGCATATGTCAGATGGCTCCTCCCCGGTCTCAGGCCATTATCGTGACGACTCCGCAGCAGGTGGCATTGAAGGACGTGAAGAAATCCATTCGCTTCTGCCACAATCTGGAAATGCCGGTATTCGGTATCGTGGAGAACATGAGTTCGTTCGTGTGTCCGGACTGCGGAGCCACCCACCAGATTTTCAAGAGTGGTGGAGGCGAGAAATTGGCTCGAGAGACCGGTTTCCGTTTTCTCGGCCGGATTCCCTTGGATCCCCGGCTGGTTACCGCATCGGACGAGGGAAAGCCCTTTGTCCTGGAGCACCCGGCGTCCGCGGTTTCCGAGGCTTTTGACGGCATCATCGGGCCCATTCTCCCCCTCGCTCCACCCAGGATGAAGAAGCACTAGCCGCACCCATACGCTTTCAAGTGCGGGAAATCGTGGAGGCACTTCTTGTAAGAAGTTCCTCTACGAACCCCAACTCAAGAAGGTCCACCACTCGCCGGTATCCGTTCAGTGGCGGGTGGAAAAAGGTTGTCATTGCGAGGGCAGCGAAGCAATCTCCGCCTTTCAGTGTCGAGATTGCTTCGTCGTTTCACTCCTCGCAATGACACAGGCTAGGTACTTCCCCAGCGTGACTGAACATTCATGACCGGGGCGGCCACAACCAGCATTGAAAAAAGGCGTTTTCGGTCCAATGGATATTATGTAAACTCGACAACAGAAGTGGCTGATATCCATATAGATGCCCCCCCCTTTTTACATGCAAATCTTCCCATCCTTTCGCGTAGGCAAAACCGACATTGCTTTTGAGAAGCTCGATAGTATCATACGCATTCGCCACAAAGTTCACGAGATTCCAGGGTTGGGGGCTCTCCTGAGCGAAGTGATGAGACGGCTCTGGGTCGTCCGCAGCGAAGGAGTGCCCCCAGCCTGTGCCCGGAATCGAGTTACCTGTAAAAAAGCGAATCCGTATCAATAGGTTATCCTCACACCTCAAGAAGTCTTGAGCCGAAAGTTTTTTGGACAGGCGAGATCCTCGTACGGCATTTGTAATTTGAGTCGAGAATTCGGATAATTGATGAGTCCGTACCTGTGTCTGTCGTTCGGTTCGCAATGGAGGAGGGGCCATTATGATTCCCTTGAGAGACAGCACTCCCTCGGGAGCCGTCCCTTATGTCACGATTTTCATTATTATTCTGAACAGCCTTGTATTCCTCTATGAGATGTCCCTCGGCCCGCAACTGGAGCAGTTCCTGTCCGCCTACGGACTGACCCCCATAAAAGTAACCGAATCTTCCAGATTCAGCGGCGGTTTTTGGCACAACGCTGTTGCACCTATGTTCGTTTCTCTTTTCATGCATGGCGGCTTGCTGCACATCGTGGGTAACATGTGGTTTCTTTGGATATTTGGGGACAATATCGAAGATAGGCTGGGACACGGAAAATTCTTTTTCTTTTACCTCCTGTGCGGCATAGGCGCAACGCTTATCCACGTGGCCTTTCACCCGCATTCCAATATACCGACGATCGGCGCGAGCGGAGCAATATCCGGGGTACTGGGAGCTTATCTGGTGACTTACCCGCATGCCAGAGTCTATACACTGTTGATAATAGTGGTTCTTATAAGATTCGTGGAGATTCCGGCATTCGTTTTCCTCCTGATTTGGATCGGTTTCCAATTCGTGAGTGGTGCTTCGGAATTCGGTGTCGCGCAGGATACCGCAGGTGTCGCATATTGGGCTCACATCGGCGGGTTCTTCGTCGGGATCTTGCTCTTATGGATCATGCCCAAGAACCCGGAGCGGTTGGTGCGGGCCTGGCATGAGAACAGGTGATTGTTTTGCCCAACGAGCGCGGTGCAGCGGCTTCGCCGTCGTTGAATCGAGCTTTCGTTCGTGACATAGTGCATGCCGTATCTTCTCCATTGGCACGCCGGATGTGGTATCATAGCCGCGGCGCGAGAATGCCTTTGTCGATGTCTTCGGCTGATGGCTCCGAGTATAATCCTTCGGGATAGAACCATGGATCGGGGAGCGAAGAATTCATGATCGTCGAATGGTTCCTTACCGCATATTTGAAACGCAAGTACGCACAACTTTTGATGTTCGATGAATTTGAACGCATCGTCGCTCCGCGTCCGCAAACCGGCAAGCAATACCTGCTCTATGTGCACATACCGTTCTGCGAGGAATTGTGCCCCTATTGCTCCTTCAACCGATTCCCCCTGGACAGGGAATGTGCAGGGGAGTATTTTCGCGCTCTAACCGAAGAAATTCGGATGTACAAGGACCTGGGCTTCGACTTTACTTCAGTGTACGTGGGTGGGGGAACGCCCACGGTTCTTCCTGAGCGCATGGCCGAACTGCTGCTGGAGATGCGGCAGCTTTTTCGTATCAAAGAAATCTCCCTGGAAACCAATCCGAATCACATGACGGATAGTATCATGAGGCTGCTCAAGGACTCCGGAGTTAACAGGCTGTCCGTGGGTGTCCAGAGCTTCGATGACGGCCTTCTCAAACAAATGGAGAGGTATCACAAATACGGCAGCGGTTCCGAGATTCGAGACACTTTGGGAAAATTCATGGGAATGTTCGATACCCTGAACGTTGATATGATTTTCAATTTTCCCACTCAAACCGAGTCCATGCTGGAGCACGACGTGCAGGTCATAAAAGAAATCAAGACGGACCAGGTGACTTTCTATCCGCTCATGGTTTCCGACTTGACCGTCAAAGAACTCGCAAAACGATTCGGACCGCTGAGCTATCGCCAGGAGAAGCGATTCTACGAATGTATCGTAAGCGGGCTCGAGGATGATTACACGTTTGGCACTGCCTGGTGCTTCTCCCGAAAAAAAAGCATGATAGACGAGTACATCGTTGATTACGACGAATACGTGGGGGCAGGCAGCGGCTCTTTCGGATACGTCAACGGAGCGTGTTACGCAAATACTTTTTCCATCCCCGATTATCTTCAATCCATACGTCAGAACACACTGCCGATCTTCGCGAAGAAAAACTTTTCCATCACAGAACAAATACATTACGATTTTATGATGAAGCTCTTCGGCACGTCACTCGATGTGACCCGGGCCGAAGAGAAATTTCAGGGAAGATTCACCAAAGCTCTCCGGAAAGAAATCCCGCTGTTCCGGCTTGTTCAAGCATTGGAAAACGACAACGGAACCGTGAAACTGACCCGCAAAGGACGGTACCTGTGGGTAATTATGATGCGGGAATTCTTTACCGGTGTAAACAATTTTCGGGACATTTGCAGGGCAACCATACACGCGCCGAACCTGTGCGATCAATGAAGAAAGAACGTCGGAAAGAGAGCACGTATGCCAAAGCCGAGTTACGAAGAACTGGAACAACGAATCAAAGAATTGGAAAAAATAGCCGGCGAATTTATTGACAAGGCTATGGATTTTGAAGACCACGAAGTTTTTGAGCTTTCAGTTCTTTGCAATATTTCGGAAGCGCTTCAGTCCACGATGGACCTGGATGCACTGCTGGCCATCGTCATTGACGAGGTGAACAAGGCATTGCTCACGGAAGGAGCGGGCGTCCTGCTCTATGACGAGCACCGTGGCGACCTGTACTGGAAAAAGATCCGCGATGCCAGGCGTATTCTAGCTCCCCAATCGGAAGAATTGCGCCTTCCCCTGGAGGGAAGCATCGCGGGATGGGTCTTCAGGCACAATAAAGCCGCACGAGTCAACGACACGTCCAGGGATCCCCGCTACTATCCGGAAATGACTCGAAAAAGCGGTTTCGAGATTCGCAAGGTGTTGCAAGTGCCTCTGAATACACGGGAAAAGACCATCGGCGTCCTCATGGTCATGAACAAAATAGGCGGCGACTTTACGGACCAGGACGAAGCCCTTCTCAATTCTATGGCAGGAAGCATTGCGCTCGCCATAGACAATGCAACCGTGTACGAGAAGCTCAAGAAATCCCGGGACGACCTGGAGATGATTTACAGATCCAGCATGGCGCTTGCCACAACCATGGATCTGGACCACCTCTTGTCCGTCGTGATCACCGAACTGAGAACAGCCCTCGATACAGAGGCTGCGGGAGTGATCCTGTACGACGAGACACGGGGAGATTTGTACTGGCGGGAAGTCCAGGACGATCAAGGTCTCATTCACCCCCGCACATCCGACCTGAGGCTGCCCCTCGAAGACAGCATAAGCGGTCAAGTGTTCCAGACGGGTGAACCGGCTCTCCTGAATCATCCGGGGAGCAATCCGCTCTTTTTCAAGCCGTTCGAGGATAGAACCGGATTCGATATTCGCAACGAAATTATCGTGCCTCTCAATACCCGGGAAAAGACCATCGGCGTGCTAGTGGTGATCAACAAGCGGAACGGCCAGTTCTCCCGGGACGAAGTCCAGATTCTGTCGTCTTTGGCAGGGGTGGTGGCGCTTGCCATTGAAAACGCGACCTTCTTCGAGGAGCTTATGAGCTCCTACCGGGAATTGGAGGACATGAACCGGGTCAAGACGAAGATCTTGAACCACCTTTCCCATGAACTCCGAACTCCTCTGGCGATCTTACGCGGATCGCTCGCCACCATGGAGAGGAAGCTCAAGAACATGGGGGTGCACGAATTCGACAAAGCCATTGTTAGAATGGATCGTCACGTGCAAAGCCTGAACCGTCTCGAAGCTCAAGTGGAAAGCATTCTCATGACCGGCTACACCTTTGAGCGGCGCTTTATAACCGGATTCTTACAGTCCGCTCTGGATCTTATGGAAGTCCAGACGGAATGGACTCCGGAAATCAAGCGAGCTGCAGAGGTCATACACAAATGGTTGGAAAAAACGTTTCCCACGAGACAGGACGCACCTGAGCGGATCAAGGTGAAGTCCTTCGGCAATGAAGTGTTCGAATACGTCCATTCCAAGGCCCTTCGCGAAGACCGCATTGTGGAGATCATTTTCGACCTGGAGGACGCTGAACTGCTGATTCCCGGGCATGTTCTGCACGCGATCATGGAAGGACTCATACGCAATGCCATAGAAGCCACTCCGGACAAGGGGAGGGTGGAGGTCACAGGCAGGGTATCTGGCGACAGATACCTGTTGAAGGTCAAAGACACGGGCATAGGAATACCGGACAAAGACAAGGAAATGATTTTTCAGGGATTTTATCCGGTCCAGGAAACGGAGAATTATTGCAGCGGCAGGCCGTATTCTTTCAATGCAGGGGGAAAGGGAATTGACCTGCTCAGAATAAGAATGTTTTCGGAACTGTATGGATTTCGACTTTCATTCACCAGCCAGCGATGCCCGCATCTGCTTGCGGACGAGCAAATGCCAGGCAACATAGACCTGTGCCGGCACTGCCACAGGCCAGATGACTGTGCGAACAACGGGGGCTCGGAATTCGTGGTGGATTTTCCTCTTGCCAAAGACGCTGACAAGATTCTCTCGGGACTATCCCCCGCTTGATATGGCAGGGCCCGGGCTCTTTCCTGGGCTGTCATGTTTGCCAGCTTTTCTGCCTCCGCAATTTCCAATTACAGACCCTTGTCCAAGAGTTCCTGGGGTAGAGTCCGAGGAGGAGCTTCTTTCAAGAAGTGCCTCCCCGATTTTGCATGTTTGAAAGCGAAATGGCATCAGACGCCGTCGAAGACGTTCCTGCTCAGGTCAGGCGAGGTCGAAGCGGTCAAGGTTCATTACTTTGTTCCACACCGCCACAAAGTCGTGCAGGAACTTCTCCCGGGAGTCCTCACATCCGTAGACTTCCGCCAAGGCCCGGAGTTGGGAGTTCGAACCGAAGATGAGGTCGACACGGGTGCCTGTCCACTTGAGTTCGCCCGTAGCGCGATCACGACCCTCGAACACGTCTTCGTCTCCCGAGGTTGCCTTCCACGTCGTGCCCATGTCGAGCAGATTCACGAAGAAGTCATTGGTGAGCGTCTCTGGCCGTTTGGTGAAGACGCCGTGCTGGGACTGCCCGAAATTGGCATTCAAGACTCGCATGCCGCCAACGAGAACTGTCATCTCAGGAGCGGTCAGCGTCAACAGTTGCGCACGATCAACCAGCAATTCCTCTGCTGATACGGCATACTTGGTTTTGAGGTAGTTACGGAACCCGTCTGCAACGGGTTCGAGTACGGCGAATGACTCCACGTCGGTTTGCTCCTGCAAGGCATCCGTGCGCCCCGGGCTGAAAGGAACGCTCACATCTTGACCGGCTTTTTTCGCAGCGTGCTCGACACCTGCGCACCCACCCAGGACGATCAAGTCGGCGAGCGAAACCGTCTTATCGCCTGTCTGAGCTCTGTTGAACTCCTTCTGGATTCCCTCAAGGGTCTGCAACACAGTCTTCAGTCTGGCAGGCTGGTTGACGTCCCAATCCTTTTGCGGCGCGAGACGAATGCGCGCGCCGTTCGCCCCGCCGCGCTTGTCGGAGCCACGGAACGTGGATGCCGACGCCCAGGCGACCGAGACGAGTTCCGAGATCGACAGCCCCGAGGCAAGGATCCTGCCCTTGAGGTCTGCGATGTCCTGCGCGTCGACCAGCTTATGGTCGACTGCGGGCACCGGGTCTTGCCAGATCAGTTCCTCGGCCGGGACCTCCACACCGAGATAGCGCGAGCGGGGCCCCATGTCGCGGTGCGTCAGCTTGAACCACGCCCGGGCGAACGCGTCCGCAAACCGATCCGGATTTTCCATGAAGCGCCGTGAAATTTTGTCGTAAACAGGGTCGAACCTCAAGGCAAGGTCCGTGGTCAGCATGGATGGCGCGTGACGCTTTGACGGGTCGTGGGCATCCGGCACCGTGCCGGCACCTGCGCCACCCTTCGGCTTCCACTGGTGGGCGCCGGCCGGGCTCTTCGTCAGTTCCCATTCGTAGCCGAACAGGTTCCGGAAGAAGTTGTTGCTCCACTTCGTGGGCGTGGTGGTCCAGATGACTTCCAGGCCGCTTGTGATCGTGTCGCCGCCTTTGCCGGTGCCAAAGCTGCTCTTCCAGCCCAGGCCCTGCTCCTCGACGCCAGCCGCTTCGGGCTCAGGCCCAACATGTTTCGCATCACCGGCGCCGTGGGTCTTGCCGAAGGCGTGGCCGCCGGCGATCAGTGCCACCGTTTCCTCGTCGTTCATCGCCATGCGACCAAAGACCTCGCGGATATCCCTCGCCGCAGCGAGCGGGTCCGGGTTGGCGTTCGGGCCTTCCGGGTTCACGTAGATCAGCCCCATCTGCACGGCGGCCAGCGGGTTTTCGAGCTCACGCTCGCCGCGGTAGCGCTTGTCGCCCAGCCACTCGCCTTCCATGCCCCAGTAAATGTCTTCGGGCGGCTCCCAGACATCGGCGCGCCCGCCGCCAAAGCCGAAGGTCTTGAAGCCCATCGATTCGAGGGCGCAGTTGCCGGCCAGGACCATCAGGTCGGCCCAGGAGATCTGCCGGCCGTATTTCTGCTTGATGGGCCACAGCAGCCGGCGGGCCTTATCCAGGTTGGCGTTGTCGGGCCAGCTGTTGAGCGGGGCGAAGCGCTGGGTGCCGGAGCCGGCGCCGCCGCGCCCATCGCCCACCCGGTAGGTGCCGGCGCTGTGCCAGGCCATGCGGATGAAGAGCGGCCCGTAGTGACCGAAATCGGCCGGCCACCAGGGCTGCGAGTCGGTCATCAGGGCGTACAGATCCTGTTTCAGGGCCTGAAAATCGAGCTTGTTGAATTCCTCGGCGTAATCGAACTCGGCGCCCATGGGGTTGGATTGGGGAGAATGCTGGTGGAGGACTTTCAGATTTAAAGCGTTCGGCCACCAATCGCGGTTGCTTGGGCCGTGCGAGGTGGGAAGGTGTTGCTTGCCATTTTCACTCATCGGATTTACTCCTTTCTGAAACCAAATAATTTAACGATGCCACGATCCATCTAAAACCTCAAACACTTTTCTCAAAATTCGCTGCATATCCCTCCTTTTACATTCCTGGCGGCTGACTTCCGGGT
>DATHCX010000003.1:0-5635 GCA_035319325.1 Desulfomonilaceae bacterium | reverse complement strand
ATCCCTTCTGGTATTCACCTTCATAGCCGACTGCGTTCCTACAGGTGAGACTACCATCCTGATGAGTCAAGACCTTCTTGACGTCGAAGCCGACTTGCGTCCGTTTCCTGATGTAATATTGTATCATGTCGGATGAATCCAATACCGCTTCACAGATAACTGCTATAACCGGCTCTATTTCGCGACCTTCGGAATCCTTGATTGCGCTACGCTTGACTGCAACAAGGTCGCGACGCCTGATGCCGGACACTACTGTGAAGAAAATGACTTTTTCGGATGTCCATGAGCTATCCGGAAGGTGTTCCATCTCTGCCCCGCCTTTACAATCTGATCGAGCACATCGCCACGATTCCCGAAGACCGGCTGGTGCTCCGAAAACCGCACTCTGCCAAAGATTCACCGGACATCGTTGCAGACAAGATAGAATAGGCGTTTGCAACACCAGGGTTTAACAAGGCAATATTCGCCATACAGGGCCAGACAGCGAACAACCGGAGAGTCTGATACGCATTCGCAATAAGATTTATGAGATTGCAGGGCTGGGGCCTCTCCTGAGCGAAGTGATGAGACGGCTCTGCGTCGTCTGCAGCGAAGGAGTGCCCCCAGCCTGTGCCCAGAATCGAGTTACCTGTGAAAAAGCGAATCCGTATGATACCATTGCCCTTTCAACTGTGTCAAACAGGGGAGGCGCTTCTTATAGGGAGTTCCTCCCCCGAACCCCATCTCAAGTACGATTGTGACTCATTACAAGGAGGATCCCCTCCCATCTTACCGGTTTGAAAGCGCATACATATCACACGCCCGAGGCGTCCCATCAGTGAAAACCAACGCTGGGCTTGGCGCAACCCCCGGCCGGACACGGTTTTCCGGTGGCTTCTCGCAGGATTGCTCGGCTCACGTCGTCTCTTACTGCGCTAAGGATTCGCAGGCCTGCTTCCAGATCCCTTACGTGGGGTCTCGTCACCTCCTTGGAGAATCGCTGGTAGTAAATATCTTCGCAGCCACCCAGGCTGTAGAGCAAATCGTTGACTTTGCGGCGCCATTCGTCGAACCTGCACCTGTCAAATTGATATTCCACCGCAACTCCGTGTGCCTGCTCCCTCTCAACGAAATCCAGGCCCGAGTCGTGCAATGCATCGATTTTGTCCAATATGTGAGGATCACTGGGCATCTTGCTCACTCCCTTTCAGCTGAATAGTCCTCTGATCCAGCGTTTGCGGCCCTACGATGCTCCGGATAACAG
The DNA here is from genome assembly GCA_035319325.1 of Desulfomonilaceae bacterium. Lineage (GTDB taxonomy): Bacteria > Desulfobacterota > Desulfomonilia > Desulfomonilales > Desulfomonilaceae > DATHCX01. The sequence continues at coordinate 4,392 of DATHCX010000003.1, read as the reverse complement.
TCCTTATCAGCGGGGCCCCTCTGTCCTGGAGAGTGTTTACGGAAAAGGGGGTTGTCAATGGTTGGGTCCGAAATGCATGTAGGCCGCCGGAATTCCTCAGCTGGGAACCGGGAGTGTGTGGGACTCGGTGTTCCACGACGAATCATAAAACTGGGTTATTTCACCTGGTTCCGCAGCGAACCATCAGAGGTTACCTTGACAATTCTTTACCGTGCATTAAACCAATAGTACTTACCTTGTAGGAAGTCCGGAAATTTATCCGTTGGGTAATTGAGTGGAGCACTAACAATGATGGACGAAAAAAGCTTTTGTGAAAATGTGGCCCTGGAACTCTCGAAATGGAAGTCCAGGATAGACAACATAGCTCTGAAGTTTGACCGCACGAGTTCGGGGGACAAAGCCCATGTGGTTGCGTACGTGAATGAACTTCACATGTTCATGGAGGAGCTTTCCGACAGAATTAGGATGCTTGACTCCCAATGCGCCGCTGCATTTCCGGAAGCAATCGAAAAGATTCCGGAATCTCATTACCAAAAAGAATGGAAAGGTGTTTGGGAGGACGTCTCCCCTGCCGAAATCGGAGGCTGAGTTTCAGATCGGGGGCGGATTTCGTGCCATCAGGGGGATCCGCCCGCACGGCATAACAAGGGGGGCACAAACACGGTGCCCCCTGAGAGTTGAATCGCTTACCCGTCCATCACGACTGGCGCTTCCACTGTTTGCGTCCCCGTCGGAACACTGCCGACACGCACTCAAATAAGTGACATGAGGGGAGGATCTTCTTGTAAGAGGTTCTTCCCCGAACCCCAGCCCAAGAGCTTTTAGCACTTCTCGAAACGTACATTTCGCCGCCAATCTTACTTGTTTGAAAGCGCGTGAGTATGAGATAATGGGGTGGTTTCTGCAAGATCTGGCGTCTAAAGGATAAGGGCATGGAAGTACGCATCATGACCGTAGACGACATTCCGGGCGGAATGCGGTTGAAAGATCTCTCGGGTTGGAACCAGACCGCCATTGACTGGGAGCGTTTTCTCTCCGCCAGCCCTGACGGTTGTTTTGTTGCAGAGCAGGAGGGACAAGTGGTCGGCACGTCGGCCACCATCGTGTACGAAGACAGGTTTGCGTGGATCGGAATGGTTGTTGTCGACCCCTTGCACAGGGGAAACGGCATGGGAACCGCTCTTCTCGAACGTGCAATTCGGCACCTCGATTCGCTCGGGATTCCCTGCATGAAACTGGATGCTACTCCTCAGGGCAAACTCCTTTACGGAAAAATGGGTTTTATGAGCGAGTTCGAGATCGAGCGGTGGATGCTCGCGCGGATACCTGACAGGCAAGGCTATGAAAACCGGTCGGTCGAGATAGAGGACGTGATGCACCTTGACCGGGAGATCTTTGGAGCAGACAGGAATTTGCTCCTCCGCTCGCTCGCCGAAGAAGCGCCGGAGTTTGCACTCGTGGCGAAACAAGGGCCTGAGATTTCCGGATACGCCTTCGGTAGACGCGGTTCGAGTGCGGACCACCTGGGGCCCTGGATGGCCGGCAACGAGGACGTGGCAGCGAAGCTGCTGGACGAGTTTCTGAACCGCTCAACAAGAAGGCTGGTGTTCGTGGATTGCGTGCTGGGGAATCCCTGGGCTGTGCCTCTGGTCAAGGCTCGCGGTTTCGAGGTCTCCCGGCCCTTGACCAGGATGTTTCGCGGAACGAATCTGTACCCCGGCCGACCGGAGCGCCTGTGCGCCATCGTCGGCCCTGAGTTCGGATAGAAGCAGTGCCGCCGGAGAAGCTCCTGGACACCTTACGGTCAGTACCACTCCGACAACTCCAGGGTCACACCTTCGGGGCCCGGTATGAAGACCAGTTTTCGATCATGGAAGTCCAATACTTCATTCAAAGGCTTGATGCCATGAACCCCGAGTTTATCGAGGGCTGCGTTCATGTCATCGACCGCAAAACAAACGTGATTGAAGCCGATGCGGCTGAGGTTGGTGATGTCCGGATCGGGAATGGGTTCGGGGTTACGGTATTTTAGCAGCTGAACTTCTGTCCTGGGAACTGCGTTGGCTAGAGCCAACGTAACGTGTTCGGCTTCAATTCCGTCAACTCCCATATAGTTCGAGAATCGTTCCCCCGAAATCACCACGGAGAGAGCCTCCTCAAATCCCAAGATGCTGAAGAATTTCTTGGCGCTCTCCATGTCCTGCACCACTATGGTCACGTGATCGAAGCGTTTGAGCATGTTGTTTCTTCCTTTGTTGTTTGGCCCCTCACAGCTTACCGGAAACGTTAGCCAATTATGGTCTGTCCCATGCTTCTTCGGCCCGTCGTGTCTCAAGGTGGCAGACGAACTCGCCGGTGTCAAGCGGAAGAAGGTTTGCCGCTGCGAGTTGCCGATTTGGGAGAGGGGATGACAATGATCTGCGTCATACCGAGGCGCTTGCGAGTACGTGAAATCGGGGGGCACTTCTTCTAAGAAGTGCCTTTCCGAACCCCACCTCAATAACTATAAACACTCGCCGGACCCAGCGTTTCCGTGTCATTGCGAGGAGTGAAACGACCAAGCAATCTCGATATTTGAGTGCTGAGATTGCTTCGCTGCGCTCGCAATGACAGACATCCCCCTCCCCTAACTGAATGGATACGGCACGTCTATCGGTTTTGCTTGACATTGGGGCCGCCGGAATGGCAAGTGTGCCTCACAATTCAAGTTGATAGAGGTATGACTCAATGCCGATTCGTTGCGCCTGGGCTGAGGGAAGCCCGTTGGAACAGGAATACCATGACACGGAATGGGGAGTGCCGATTCATGAAGACCGGTTGCTGTTCGAATTTCTCGTACTGGAAGGAGCTCAGGCCGGGCTGAGCTGGGCAACCATACTCCGCAAACGTGAGGGGTACAGGCGAGCCTTCGACGGCTTTATGCCGGAGATCGTCGCCTCGTACGACCAGCGCAAGGTTGAGGAACTTCTCGGCTTGCGAGATATCGTGCGCAACCGACTCAAAATAGAGGCGGCCATGCGCAACGCGAAGGCCTTTCTTAAAGTCTGTGATGAGTTTGGAAGCTTCGACACCTACATCTGGGGTTTCGTGAACGGTAAACAGATCCGGAACGCTTGGAAAAGCGTTTCAGAGGTGCCGGCTTCCACGAAGGAGTCCGACGCTATGAGCAAGGACCTCAAAAAGAGAGGCTTTTCCTTCGTGGGGACTAAGATCTGCTATGCCTTCATGCAAGCGATCGGGATGGTCAACGACCATAGAGTGGATTGCTTTCGCTGGAAGGAAATCGACGACCAGAGCCCATAATTCCAGATATGTCGGCACTCACCGATTCGAGTGACACCTCGTCTTGAAATATCGTTCTCCCCCACGGGCCGCTTTGGTGCTGATAGGAGGTGTCAGAACCGCTCCAAATGCATCAAGGGGCCTAGTATTATTCGTCGGGAAGTGACAAGCGTATCTTCAGCTTTTTGCGATCCGCCTCATGTACCCCCTTCACCTTGGCGTCAAGGACCGTCATGTCCTCTTGAAGCTTCCGCACAAGCTCGGCCGCATTTATTTTCGTTTTGTCTCCTTCCACCAAAACGTCTATGGTCACGATCGAGAGAGCCTCAGCGGGAACTGTTTCGGCAGACTTTGCACTCTTTCGCACTTTTGCAGGCTGAGAAGAAACTATCGCCGCTGTAGGCCGACCTTTAGTGGAATAGAGACCCTTTTGGGGACGTGTAATGAGGCCGATCTTGAGCAGTTTGCTCAACGCCGCGGTTGTGGACTTGTTGTTGGAGCCTATGGCACCGGCAACGGCCGAGATAGAAAACGTGTCACCCGGCCTCTGGTCAAGAGTTGCCATAATTCTTTCTCTTATATCTCTCATCCTCTTCATTTCGTTTACCTCGTGTTTATCATTTACTGTAGTGTCGTGGATGAGAATAATTTCATACGACTCACAAAGCAAGAACTATCCTTATAGGTGGGGAAAAAACTGTTATCGCGAGTAAAGCAATGCCTGCTCCGTAACTCTATGAATTGCTTAGTTGTTTCCCTCTTCGCGATGATGCGAAAACGATGGTTTCGTCGGGGGGCTGCATGATTACGTCATACCAATGCGCTTTCCAACAAGTGAGATTGGAGAGAGCCCCTTTATAAGGAGGATCTCGCCCAACGTCCCTCCCGGAAACGCGTCTATCATTGGCAGGCACTTGCATTGCTGCTGAGGAGGCGCAGGTGCCGTGGGAGCACTAATACCAATGCGCTTTCAAAAGAGTAACATTGAAAGGCTGGTTCGCAGCCTGTCCTGCCAGATCTCCTCCGCTACGAACGGCACGGCCTGACTCAGCTACGGAGACCCGCCAGGACAGGCTTCATCCATCGTCACTTGTCTGATCGCGCATTGGT
>DATHCX010000002.1:0-9645 GCA_035319325.1 Desulfomonilaceae bacterium | reverse complement strand
CTCCCCGAACCCCACCTCAAGAACTTTTAGCACTCGCCGGCATCTGCATTTCCTCAGCGGAAATGCAGATGCCGGCGCATGATAGAAGTTTCTGGGAGGGGGTTTGGGCGGGACACTCTTTACAAAGAGGGTCCCCCCAATTCACATATTTGAAAGCGCAACGGTATGTGAAGGTTTTCTTGATTCGGGTTACAGCTTTGCGTCGTAGTGAGAATAGAGCATCGTGAAAATGCCTCTGCCCTGCGTTATGGATCGCAGGGACGTGGAATATCCGAACATGGTCACGAGCGGCACGATGGCTTTGAGAACGGAAACTTTACCCCTGGGAGAAACCTCTTCGAGTTTTCCCCTGCGGCTGTTCAGGTCCGCTATGACGTCACCGACACATTCCTCGGGTACCACGACCTCCACGTTCATGTACGGTTCGAGAAGAACGGGAGACGCTTTTTCACAAGCCTCTTTGCATGCCTGGGCGCCTGCCACCTTCAGGCCGAGACCGGTCATGGCCGAAAGCTCGGCGCCCACCGCTTCGAGTGTGATGCGGATATCCACGACTTCATTGCCTGCTACCGGACCGGAAAGCATCGCTTCCCGTGCCCCTTGTTCCACATGGGCAATGCTTTCCGGAGGAAGTTCGAGATCCTGGGCCACCCGGAAGGATACGCCTTCTCCTCGTCCCGCAGGCTCCACGCTGATGGTCACTTCTCCCATATGGCGCTGTTCGTGAATCTCGCGATCGAATACCACGTGGGACTTTCCTTTGGACTGGACGGTTTCTTTGTACACCACCTGGGGCTTGCCCGTTTGGACTTCTACACCGTATTCCCTTTTGAGACGATCGATGATGATGTCAAGGTGCAGTTCGCCCATACCTGACACGAGCAGTTGCCCCGTTTCTTCGTTTTCCACGTACGTGAACGTGGGGTCTTCCGTGCCGATCTTCTCCAGTGTGGTCAGGAGTTTTTCCTGGTCAGCCCGTGTTTTTGGCTCAATGGCTATGGAAATTACCGGCTTGTGCGTATCGAGTGATTCCAGGACGAGCGGCGAAGACGCATCGGTTAACGTGTCTCCCGTTTTGGTGTCCTTGAGGCCCACTGCAAGGGCTATACTACCGGCGCTTGCCGATGTTATCTTTTCTCGTTTGTTTGCATGCATAAGGAACAGCCTGGCCACGCGTTCCTTCTGTCCGCGGGTGGCATTGAGCACTTCTTTCTCAGCCTCGATTTCTCCCGAGTAAACCCTGACGTAGGTGGCCTTCCTGCCCTGATCCATAATGACTTTGAAAGCGAATGCGCATAGCGGGGCTCTGGCCTTTGGCAAACGTTCTTCCACCGCTCCGGTTTCCGGGTTGATTCCGGTAATCGGAGGGACATCCAAAGGCGACGGAAGAAAGTCGATGATTGCATCGACAACCGGCTGCACACCGAGATTCCTGAGGGCTGATCCGCAGAGAGTAGGCACAATCCGGTTGGACACCGTCCCCTGTCGCAACCCCTGGATAATTTGCTTCTCATCGAGGTCATCGTGCTCCAGGTAATGCTCCAGCAACTCTTCGCTCATCTCGGCAGCCGCTTCCAGCATAAATTGGCGGGCTTTGAGCGCCTCGTCCATATATTGTTCCGGTATCTCGATGTATTCGTACTCTTCTCCCTGAGATCCTTGATCCCAGATGATCCCGCGCATACGGATCAAATCGACTACGCCCAGGAAGTCGTCTCCCATGGTCATGGGAATCTGCACGGGCACAGGATGTGCCCCAAGCCGTTCTCTCATCGACAAGAGGGCTTTATCGAAATTCGCGCCGATGCGATCCATTTTGTTCACGAACGCTATCTTGGGAACATTGTATCGTTCTGCTTGATGCCACACGGTTTCCGTTTGAGGCTGCACGCCCGCGACCGCGCACAGGACCGCCACCACGCCGTCGAGCACTCGCAAAGACCTTTCGACTTCGATAGTAAAATCCACATGTCCCGGAGTATCGATGAGATGTATGTCGTAGCCTTTCCACGAAAACGTAGTGGCCGCCGAAGTAATGGTGATGCCTCGTTCCTGTTCTTGTGGCATATAATCCATGGTGGCCGATCCGTCGTCCACCTCGCCTATTTTGTGAATTTTCTTCGTGTAGAACAAAATTCTTTCTGTCAACGTCGTTTTCCCGGCATCTATGTGAGCGGTAATTCCTATGTTTCTTATTTTCGCTATATTTTGAGCCACGACTTCTCCGATCGGCCAGACGACATGAGTTGAGAGAACGAACGAAATCCAGGCGATACCGCCCGTGCCCGGGACACAAAAGGGAGGAAATGTGGGAGAGTTGCGCCTCCATCTTGGCCAGGTCCGTGTCGGAACCCTGAACGGATGAGTATTCATGTTCTTACGCGTCTGAAGGGAATATTGTCAAGTCTGGAGTTTCCCCAAACATCCAGGTCAACAAGAGGTGCGGAGTTGGGGATGTGGTCCCCCCTGGCTGCGTTCTTGGGGAAGTATGCCATGTCCTTATAGCCATGGCCGATCAGACACGTGACGATGGATGAAGCCTGTCCTGTCTATTCTCCGAAGCGAAGTCAGGCCGCGGCGTTCGTAGCGGAGGAGATCTGGCAGGACAGGCCGTGAACCAGCCTTTCAATGTCACTCTCTTGAAAGCGCGCTGGTATTACTTTGTCAGAATAGCTGTAATCATTCAGTTACTCGGGGGAAGTACCTAACCTCTGTCATTGCGAGGAGTGAAACGACGAAGCAATCTCGATACATAAAGGCAGAGATTGCTTCGCTGCGCTCGCAATGACAGCCTCTTCCCGTCCGTAACTGATGCGTTACGAATAGCCGTGATTCCGTGAGCCAAATCATATAGCAGTTCTAGTGTGGTGTCCCGCAAATAGCTTTCAAATCGCCGACGTGGTCCGCACGCGAATCAGTGTCATTGCCAGGAGTGGAACGACGCAGCAATCTCAGTTTTGGTCAGTTCGAGATTGCTTCGGGCTTCGCGCTCGCACTGTTCCCTTTCCACACCCGCGGTCGGAGGAAGGAGCGATCGCCGCAATTGTCTTGCGGAAGGCAGCAGAACGTAATAACGTAATGAAAGAACCCGAAATTGAGCGCGCAACACTTATCTCGTAAGGCTCCAACGTGGATCTTCAGGGGACAAACCATGGCAAAAAAAAAGAGCGCGGGCGGCAAAGAGGATGAAAAGAACAAATTGCCGGAAAGATCCAGCAAAATCAGGCCAGCAAACCATCAGGTCCTGGTCCAATCGCAGGCCCGGCAAGGAGCCGGCGAAATGCTCCGGGTCGTGGGTGTGGGCGCGTCAGCAGGCGGCCTGGAAGCTTTCGAGAATTTCTTCACCAGCCTCCCGCCCGATACCGGCCTGGCCTTCGTGCTGATCCAGCACCTTGATCCAACCCACAAGAGCATTCTCACCGACCTGCTCAAGAAATACACGAAGATGGTGGTGAGGGAAGTCAGGGACGGCATGGTGATGGAAGCAAATTGCGTGTACGTTATTCCGCCCAACAAAGACATGGCCATCTTGAACGGCACCCTGTACCTGATGGAGCCTTCTTCCCCGCGAGGGCTGCGCCAGCCCATAGACTTCTTTTTTCGATCGTTGGCCGAAGACCTCAAAGAGCGAGCCATCGGCATCGTGCTCTCCGGTACGGGGAGCGAGGGAACGCTCGGCATACGGGCCATAAAGGGAGAAGGCGGCATGGTCATGGTGCAGGACCCCGTGACGGCCAAATACGACGGGATGCCCAGGAGCGCCATCGCCACAGGACTGGTGGACTACGTCCTCTCGCCTGACAAAATGCCCGACCGCCTCCTCGCGTACGTGACGCACGCGCCCGCGTGGAAGCCCCCGGAGGGTGTCGAGCCTGTACCGGAAGAGGGCAACATTATCCAAAAGATCTTGATCCTGGTTCGAGCACGGACCCATCACGATTTCACGCACTACAAGAAGAACACCATTATTAGACGCATTGAGAGACGCATGGCTGTGCACCAGCTTGCGAAGAAGCAGGATTACTTGCGTTTCCTTCAGGACGACCCGTTGGAAGTCAAGACGCTCTTCAAGGAACTCCTCATCGGCGTGACCAATTTCTTCCGTGACCCGGACGCATTTGAAGCATTGCGGAAGAAAGTCCTTACCAAGATCCTGAGAGAAGACAGCAATCAGGTGCGGGTATGGGTGCCCGCGTGCTCCACCGGTGAGGAAGCGTATTCCATCGCAATGCTTGTTCAAGAATTTGCCACAGATGCGAAGATCGACAGCCGTCTGCAGATATTTGCCACAGACATAGACGAAGAAGCCATTGAGAAAGCTCGCGCGGGGGTTTACCCCCTGAGCATCGCAGCGGATGTCAGCCCGAAGCGGCTGGACAGGTTCTTCGTCAAGGACGAGAACCAATTTCGAGTGAAGAAAGACCTTCGGGAAATGATTGTGTTCGCCGTCCAGAACGTCATTTCAGATCCGCCGTTTTCGAAACTGGACCTGGTCAGCTGCCGAAATTTGCTCATTTACATGAACACCGACCTGCAGAAAAGGCTCATTCACCTCTTCCACTACTCCCTGAAAGCGCAGAGCTTCCTTTTCCTGGGCACTTCAGAGTCGGTGGGTGCGTATTCAGACCTGTACGCAATGACGGATCGAAAGTGGAAGCTGTATCAGCGGAGGGAAACCAGCGCTGTTCCGATGCATCCTGACCTCCAGTTTCACGGGGTCGCAGAAGCTATCGGGCCCGGACCCGAATCCAAATTGACGAAAACCACGTTCCGGGAGCTTGCGGAAAGAGCTCTGCTGGACAACTACTCTGCCTCAGGAGTGGTCATAGACGAAAAATACGACATCATTTACTTTTACGGCTCCACCTCTTCATATCTCTCACCAGCCTCGGGAGAAGCAAGTTTCAACCTTCTCAAAATGGCGCGGGAAGATCTGAGGTTCGAACTGGCCAATTCCGTGCGCAGGGCCCAGACCGATAGCAAGACAGTGTTTCGTCCTGCCTTGCGGCTGAAATGCGATGGAGGCTATCAGACTATCAACCTTACCGTCAGGCCCGTGTCTGGCCCCTCCAACAGACGTCTGCTCCTCGTCCTGTTCGAAGACGCGACCTATGTGCATGTCGGAAAGCCACAAGACGAATTGCCCGTCCAGAAGGACGAAACGACCATTCAGGGAAGAATCCGCGAATTGGAGCAGGAACTGGCATCCGCCAAGGAATATCTGCAGACCACCATTGAAGAGCTGGAAACCTCCAATGAAGAGTTGAAATCAACCAATGAGGAGCTGCAATCGGCCAACGAGGAACTGCAGAGCACAAACGAGGAATTGGAGACCGCCAAGGAAGAGCAGCAATCCGTGAACGAAGAATTGGTTACGGTCAATTCGGAATTGCAGCAAAAGATCGAAGAGTTGTCCAAAGTCAATGACGACATGAACAACCTGCTGGCCAGCACGCAGGTCGGGACGATATTCCTGGATACGGACATGAATGTGCTGCGTTTCACACCTGCGGTCACAGAACTCGTCAACCTTATTCAAAGCGATGTGGGACGGCCGTTGGCTCACATTGTTTCGAACCTGAATTACGATAAGGTTGTCGAGGATGCACGGCACGTCCTGGACAGCCTCGTTCCACGCACGGTGGAGATCCAGATAAAAGACGGCAGGTGGTTCCTGATGCGGATACAGCCTTACCGTACGACTGAAAACGTCATTGACGGCGTGGTTATGACGTTCGTGGAAATAACGCTGCAAAAGCAGCAACTGGCAGAAAACGTGCTGTGTGAAAATATTATCAATACGACGCATGAAGCCTTCCTGCTCCTGGACGCCAACCTGACCGTGATCATGGCGAATCAGGCTTTCTATACAACGTTTGGCGTGGACATGGGGAACACCATGGGCAGGCGGCTCTACGATCTGGGAAACCGGCAGTGGGATATTCCCGAACTGCGAATGCTTCTCGAACAGATCATTCCGGAACATAAAGAAGTTAAAGGTTTCGAAGTGGAACATCGATTCGAACACATCGGCACGCGGAAAATGTTGTTAAACGCAAAGCAACTTGTGGACGACGGCAACAGTGCGACTCTCATACTTCTGGCCATTCAGGATGTGACCGAAAGTTCCAAATAAGTAGGATACACGAGCAATGTCCGAAATTGATGAATTACGAAAACGCGCAGAAGCGTCTATGACCAGGGGCCGCCGGGTCGCCCGCGATGACTCCGAAACCTCGACCCATGACCTCGACTCGGTGGTTCACGAATTGCGGGTCCACCAAATCGAATTGGAAATGCAGAACCATGAACTCCGCAAAACTCAGGAGGAATTGGAGGAGGCGCAGGCCAGCTATCAAGAACTCTATGAGTTTGCGCCCACCCCGTATTTCACGCTCGATACGAATGGCTTCATTATCCGGGTGAATATAGCGGGTTCTAGACTTTTGCGCTACGGACATTCTTTGATGACCAACGTCCCCTTCTCAAAATTCGTTCATCCCGGTGACGCCCCGACGTTTCTTTCGCACATAGGTAAAGTTTTCCAGGACGGGGGCCGGCAAGTCTGTGAAGTGAGGCTGAAAAGCAAGCTCCAAGAGATGTTTGTGAGGCTGGAAAGCGTTGGGGCACAAGATTCTGACGGCAAAGTGACCGTTTGCCGAACGATTGCAACCGATTTGACAGAGCGGAGAAGATCGGAAGAGGCTCTGGAGCGCAGCGAAGGGCTTTTCCGTGCTATTTGCGAGAATACGGACGAAATCATTTTTATCAAGGATTTGGAGGGCCAATGCACGTATGCCAATCCCGCGACGGAGCGACTGTTTCAAGTCTCCAAATCGCAGCTGATCGGAAGGCCGTGCGAGAAGTTGCTCGCGCCGGACGGAGGTCACGAAATCGAACAGCGGGATCGGCGAGTAGTGGAAGGAGAAACGATAGAGGAGGAGCGGCGCCGCACCGTGAACGGGCTTCCCATGACGTTTCTCGAAACCAGGATTCCCGTTCGTGACAAGAGGGGCAAGGTCAGTGGGGTTCTTTTTCATGCCCGTGACATCACTGACCGGAAATTGGATGAAATTGCCCCCCCGACTGAACAGCCCGGATATCGCTCGGCGGTCATGCAGGCAACGTTGAAAATGGCCGCCATGGTTGCTCAAAAAAACACCACGATCCTGCTCCTGGGGGAAAGCGGCAGTGGGAAGGATTACCTTGCGAAGTACATCCATGACCATTCCCCTCGATCCAGCGGCCCCTACTTCTCCATCAATTGTGCCGCGTTGCCTCCGGAGCTGGCTGAATCCGAACTTTTTGGTCACGAAAAGGGCTCTTTTACCGGGGCTGCAGCCCGAAAAAGGGGCCTGCTGGAATTGGCCGAAGGAGGAACGCTCCTGCTTAACGAAATCGGCGAGCTTTCCAAGCCGTTGCAAGCGAAATTACTGACGTTCCTGGATACCAAGCAATTCACCCGTGTGGGCGGAGAGAAACACATTTCGGTGAATGCCAGACTCATCACCGCCACGAACAGGAACCTGGCGGAGGAAGTCCAGGCGGGCCGCTTCAGGGAAGACCTCTTTTACAGGCTCAACGTGGTTCCCGTAGAGGTTCCGCCCCTCAGGGAGAGGAAGGAGGACATTCCGGTACTCGTCCAGGAAATACTGGAGAGAATCCAACGAGACATGCAATTGCCCGTGGTGCCTCCGATTACCTCGGCCATGATGAAAAGCTTTATGAACTACGATTGGCCTGGCAACGTGAGAGAGCTCCGAAACGTGCTGGAACGGGCATTGATACTTTCCGGCAAAGAGCCTCTCTCCCTCAAGAACCTGGGTATCGCGGGGGCTGTTGCCGGGGATGACGACTGGGCCATCACCACGACGTTTCCGTCCGGGCAATCTCTCAACGACATACTCGCCGATCTGAAAAGAAGCCTCATCGAAGAAGCGCTCCTCCGTTCCGGAGGAAGGCGACAAGACGCCGCTCGACTGTTGGGAGTATCCCGCTATTCGTTAAAACACCATATGAAATCACTGGACATGATGGATAAAGAATAGGCCGGTTCATCACCGGGTTACGGGCCGGGAAGCATTGTCGTTGAGGCCCCGGCGGCACGGCATGGATGCGGTCGCGTTCGCCGCCTCGTTCTGCGGAATCCGGCCTCTCTCATCCACCGGTGCTATAGTAGTTCTCGAAAGTTCTGTCGGATTCGTTCATGACTCTCGCCCACATTCGACCGATCCAATCATGTCATTGCGAGGGCAAAGCCCGAAGCAATCTCAGTTCTAGTTAGTTAGAGATTGCTTCGGGCTTTGCCCTCGCAATGACAGTCATCGAATCTTTTCGCGTAATCAAAACGGACCTCGCTTTTGAGAAGCCTTCTACGAGATCTCGGCTTCCCTGTTTGCGTCCTTTTCCAGATAATTGACGACGTAATCGCGAACAGCGTCCTCCAGTGATGTAAACTCGTCCGTGAATCCGGTTTTCTTCAATTTCTCCGTCTGCGCACAGGTGTAGTACTGGTATTTTTTTTCCAGACCCTCGGGCATGTCGATATATGCGATGTCGGGTTTCATTTCCAGCGCGGAAAATACCGCGACCGCAAGATCGTTGAAATTCCGCGGTTTTCCTGTTCCCGCGTTGAACAATCCGTTCTCATTGGGCTTCTCCAGAAAGGAGAGCGTAATTCTTACCGCATCTTTCACGTAAATGAAGTCTCTGGCCTGCTCGCCATGCTCATATTCAGGTCGATATGATTTGAACAGCTTCACCTTGCCTGCGCTCTTTGCCTGGAAGTAGGCCCTGATGGCAACGCTGCGCATATCTCCCTTATGGTATTCGTTGGGTCCGAACACGTTGAAGTACTTGAGTCCCACTGCATTTCTCAAAAAACCGGTCTTGAGAGCCCACAAATCGAAAACTTGCTTCGAATAGCCGTACATGTTCAAAGGGCGTAATTTCGGCGTGGACTCGTGCGCATCCGAATAGCCCTGATTTCCGTCTCCGTACGTGGCGGCACTGGATGCATAGATGAATCGCACTCCCCGCTTTCCGAAATATCGTGTGGCCAGCCTCCGGGAGAAGTGATAATTGTTGTCCATCAGGTAATCCGCGTCCTTTTCGGTCGTGGAACTGCAGGCTCCCATGTGGAACACCGCCCAGATTCCGTGGTCGAACATGCCCCGTTCGAGCTTTATGATGAAATCATCCTTGTGCTCGTAATCCACGAACTTGAGACCGAGAAGGTTTTTCCATTTTTCCGCTTTTCCCAGGCGGTCGACAATGAGAATTTCATCTTCTCCCGCCTCATTCAAGGCTTTCACGATATTACTGCCTATGAATCCGGCTCCGCCGGTGACGATGATCAATGACTTACCTCTCTGTGGTGCGATATGGCGACCATGTGATGCGAAAACTCGGTCGGCCGACGTCGGAGCTGAATGCCGCCGATTGGAACATGGAACAGTGCAGTTCGCTTCGAGAAGCCGCACTGGATTTTCCCGGATATATAAATGAATGGCTGGCAGGGGTCAAGCAATCTCGTGCCGGGGAGGTATCCATTCAGTTACGGGTGGAAAAAGGCTGTCATTGCGAGGGCAGCGAAGCAATCTCCATCTGACCAAAACCGAGATTGCTTCGTCGCTCCGCTCCTCG
>DATHCX010000001.1:0-34541 GCA_035319325.1 Desulfomonilaceae bacterium | reverse complement strand
CTCCCCGAACCCCACCTCAAGAACTTTTAGCACTCGCCGGCATCTGCATTTCCTCAGCGGAAATGCAGATGCCGGCGCATGATAGAAGTTTCTGGGAGGGGGTTTGGGCGGGACACTCTTTACAAAGAGGGTCCCCCCAATCTTACTTGTTGAAAGCGCATTCGTATCAGCCGACGTTGGAGGCTGTAGCCGGTGCCGCACCGCTTGGAACAGTCGTCCTTTTGTGAAGACCCACGAATCGGAAGCACCGTCTTTTCTATCTTGGCCATCCGCGGGGACAGGCTATATGAGGTGACAGGCTTATTATGATATGCTTGAGGGGGCTCTGGAAAATCCGATTCCGAGATGGGAACATGCATGAAGCCTTTCGTGATTTCGATGACATTCATTGTTCTGCTGTGGCAGTTCGGAACTGCATTCGGGGAAACGCCATCGCTTCACCCGTTGGCTCCTCCGGACAAGTCAAGTCCGCGGGCCACGATCAAAACATTCCTGGACAGCATGAACAAAGCGGTTGACGCGTATAAAAGCGGCAACCGGAATGAGGCGAGACTGCTTGTCATGCCGGCAGTGGGGTGTTTGGATTTGAAAAAGGAGCCTCCCGCCCTCAGGTTCAACATCGGACTTGATTCAGTCCTGTATCTCAAAGAAGTGCTCGATCGTATTGAACTGCCGGCTGACGAAGACATTCCTGACGCGACAACAGTTCAAAAAGACCGCATCTCCCGTTGGACCATCCCCTACACCGAAATCACTCTTGCAGCAGACAAGGATGGATCGCCACGAACATTCCTGTTCACAAACGATACGGTCAGAAAGTTGGAAGGCTTTTACAATAAGGTCAAACATCTTCCCTACGTACCCGGAACCGGCGGAGGAGCTCTTTACCACGAGATCAGTTCCTCGGCGGGTATGATTGTGCCCCAGGGATTCATAAAAAAGTTGCCGGACTGGACGAGAAAAGAAATTTTCGGTCAAGCCGTGTGGCAGTGGGTTGGATTATTTCTCTATTGTCTCATCGGTACAGCAATCATAGTGTTCACGCGCAGATGTGTCAGCATAGCGCTCTGCTTTGTCGACAGCAGGCGTTCGCTGAACCTCAATTATTATGTGGGTGGTCTCGTGCTGCCCGTAGCACTCATCGTTTTTGCCGGGATGGGTTTCCGGGTGACCGTGTCGGGTCTCCATATCATAAATGCCAGTACGTATTTGCCCATAGCATATGTTCTCACGTCACTATCCTATTTGGGTACGGTATGGTTGATAAGCGCGGTTCTCAATCGCATTTCAGGCCTGATCATAGCGTGGGGGGGCTTTGTTCGGGGTGATCTGGACGTTCAGCTCATACGTCTCGGTTTTGAAATTCTCACGGTCATTTTCATTATCTTCGCCACGATAGACTTGGGGTCGCGCCTGGGTTTGCCCACGTATTCCCTGGTGACCGGGCTTGGAATAGGCGGTATTGCGGTGGCGCTTGCAGGACGGGAGGCACTGTCCAATCTCATTGGCACAGCGATGATCATCCTCGATCGTCCATTTAAGCTCGGCGATTTCATCATCCTGGGTGACGGAGAACGGGGTGTCGTGGCCGAAGTGGGGTTTCGCAGCACCCGAATCAGAACCAGAGACGACATTCTCATATCTGTTCCGAACTCGGTAGTAGCAAACACCAAAATGATCAATGAAAGTGCTCCCATTTCATTATTCAGGATTCGCATCAAAGTAGGAGTGGCCTACGGATCCGATCTGACACAGGTGGAGCGCGTGTTGCTTCGGATCGCCGCGCAGAATGAAGCAGTTGTCCCTGACCCGGCACCGAGGGTTCGATTCAGGAACTTTGGAGATTCGGCTCTCGACCTTGAATTGCTGTGCTGGATCGATCCGCCGGAACTGAAGGGCAAGATAACGCATGAACTGCTCTGGGCCATCTACGAAGAGTTCAAGAACGAGAAAATTGAGATACCGTTCCCGCAGAGGGACGTTCATTTTCGTCAGGGCGGATAGTGAAACGGCCCATCATTGAATTTGTAGGGCCAAAGACGTTCCATACCATTTCGGATTCAAAAACTGTAGAATGTGGAAGGAATTACAGCTATAGTGCGGCGCATGAGGAATGCGTCTACCAGCCAGGTGTCCCCTTCGCTTCGGCCTGCCTTACTGCGTTGCGAGGACAACCCGGCCGACTGCGCACGGCAAGCACCATTTTCAATGCTCAGCATTATATCTGCGGGGGATGCCTCCAAGATTCTGCACAGTTGAATGCTCGTTCGCGCGAAGGTGGACAAGGTACTGGCTGACGTGGAAAGACAGAAAGGAGGAAAATTGTGAGATTCAGGGGAATTTTCTCGATTTTTGTGGCGGTTCTCTTTTCAGGATTTCCGATGCACGCTGGAGACAGCGCTGCCGAAGCCATGAGCCAGGTCGTTAAGGTGAGGGGAGCCAATACCACCGCGACCATTGTAAACGGCTGGGCTAATGCTTTTAGCGAAGCTAATCCTTCCTCGCGTGCGGTGGTCAGTGGTGGAGGTACAACCGCTGCCTTTGAATCCCTTTTTGACAAGGGCTGTCAGTTGGTGATGGCAACCCGGAGTATCAACGAAAAAGAATTACAGGCAGCTGCTTTGAGCGGATCCAAACCGGCGAGCGTGGAGGTCTGCCGGGAATGTCTTGCCATAATTACGCACCCTGACAATCCAGTGAACGCACTCACGCTAGAGCAGCTCCGAGGGATCTTTACCGGTGACCTGACCGGCTGGCAAGAGGTGGGAGGTCCGAACGAACCCATACTGGTGATCACCGGCGATCAAACCTCCGGAGCCGCCCTTCTCCTTCGGCATGCAGTCATGGAGGACGGTTATTTCACGGGTGATGCCAGAACAAAGGAATTCTACACTGACATAGTCAGAGACGTGTCACGATCGAAACCCCGGGCAATTTCTTACGCAGGGCTCACAGATGCGAAAAAGGCCGAGCAAGGGAAGCTCATCAAAATTTTGGGGTTGAGGAAGAATCAGGATTCGCAACCCGTGCTTCCCGACATCGAGTCGCTCCGTAACGGAGGTTACCCGTTGGTCATGTCGTTGTCCTTGTATTGGGACGAACTGTCACCTGTAGCTGCAACGCGACAGTTTGTCGAGTTCTGCAAGAAACAGTGCCCTACTCGCTAGCAGACTCTCATACTCTTGCGCTTGCAAATGCTTGACATCGGGGAGGTATTTCTTGTAAGAAGTTCCTCCCCGAACCCCACCTCAATAACTTTTAGTAAAGCGATTCAAAAATGGCTTGCGTCGTGGCAACGGTTTCTGTAGGGGCGGGTTTGAAACCCGCCCCTACAGCGGTTATCGACTAGTCTAATACGGATTCGCTTTTTTACAGGTAACTCGATTCTGGGCACAGTCTGGGGGCACTCCTTCGCTGCGGACGACGCAGAGCCGTCTCATCACTTCGCTCGGGAGAGCCCCCAGACCGGCAATCTTATACATCTTGTGGCGAATGCGTATAATACCAATGCGCGATCAGACAAGTGACGATGGATGAAGCCTGTCCTGGCGGGTCTCCGTAGCTAAGTCAGGCCGTGCCGTTCGTAGCGGAGGAAATCTGGCAGGACAGGCTGCGAACCAGCCTTTCAATGTTACTCTTTTGAAAGCGCATTGGTATAAGGTGTAAAGGTACTTGCAAAACGGTCTACTAGTGTGGTGTCCCGCAAATAGCGTTCAAATCTGAGTTGGCCAGCACGTGAATCAGTGTCATTGCGAGGAGCGCAGCGACGAAGCAATCTCTCTTGGTCATGAAATCCGGCACCGAACTTACGAAAAGCAACACTAAGTCGTTATCTCTGCTACGGCTTCTTTGGCACCGGAAAAATCGGCAGCAGGCAACCGTGCGGAAATGCTGAAAGTTGGCGACTTCCGTAGCAAAGCCGTCGGAGTTCGGAATCGCTGATCCATCCGGGAATCCCGCTGCAACGTTCGAATGAACGATTTGGTGATGGCATCCAGATCTTTCAGCGTAAGGCTGGACTGCTCGAACTGACCATCCTGGAACAATCCTACCACTATCGCGTGAACCTGTTTTTTTATGCTCGAAGGCGTAGGATCGGACCACGACCGGCTTGCGATTTCCACTATATCGGCGAGCATAATGAGAGCAGCCTCCTTGGTTTGGGGAAGCGGCCCCTCATATCTCCATTCGGGAGTATCATCTTGCGACACACCCCGCTGTGGTGCGATCCTCGTAGTCCCGTGATGTTGTTCGATGATGTCCAGGACCGGCTTGCCGAGCCCATGTTGCTGTGCTGCCTCGACACCCGCTCTAACGTGGGAAAGGAGCATGAGGGCGTTCGCGCGGGGGTCCGGTTTCTTGCGCGAGACCTCCGCTCGGTCCTGGTTTTCCGCGAAGCACGCAGGATGTATCGTCTCGCCCACTTTCCCGACGTCGTGATAAAGAGCTCCCGCCTTTACCAGGACAGGGTTTATGTCGATCACGAGTGCCGCAGCCTCTGCAAGATTGGCTACCATCACCGAGTGATAGTACGTTCCGGGCGCCTCCAATGCAATGCGTTGCAGGAGCGGATGATTCAGATTTACGCTTTTCAAGAGCTTCACCGTGGTCACGCAACCCAGGGCTTCCGTAACGAGCACGAGCCCGCGGACGAGCAATGCGGACACCAGACCCCCGACAATGCCGAGGGTCACAGCATAGAGCACTGCAAGTGCGGGAAGCCGGGAAACCAATGCAATACACAGAATAGATACCGCATTTGCCAGGCACATGAGCATGCCCGCACCAAAAACGGAGTTCTCATGGTTTATCCTTCGCATGCCATGAAGCCCCACCGTTCCGGAAACAACATAGTACAGACAGAGGTAGATGTCGCCATTCAGCACCAGAACGGAAACAGCTGATATGAGGGCCGTGAAGACAAAAGCCATAGGCGCATCCAACAATAGCGCCACGAACATGGGGCCCACCGCAATCGGCACAGCATAGAAGATGAGGTTTCCAGGCAGTCCGGGGACCCAGGAATTCATCGTAAGGGAAAACGACCCGACAACCCGGATCATCAACACAGTGGCAAGAAACAACCCGCATACGAGAAGCAATTCCGCTCTTCTGTACTGCCGCCTCCCGAAAAATTTTTCCGAAACGGAAAGACAAAGCCACATCAGCAATGCCAAAATTATGGCGAAGCCCGCGGGAATCATGTACCAATTGTGGCCCGAATTTCTCTTATCCAGTTCTGCCAACTTTCTGACATGGGTCTCGGTAACCGGGTCCCCCTTCTTGACGATTGCTTCTCCTTTGGCAACCGAAAAATGAATCGGCTTCACCGAAGCCATTGCGGCCTGACGAACAGACAGGCTCTTCTGTTGATTGTAGGTGATGTTCACGTTCACCAGGCTCATGGCAACGGATCTAATGGTTCTTGAAAGCGCCGTGTCACGGAGAGGATCATTTTTCCAGGAATTGACAAAACTCACTGCTTCCTTGAGATCGAATATGCGGGAGAAATCAGTGAGAGACTCAAAGGTATTCTTGGACCGTATCCATAGAAGAATTCCCCGTTTCTGTTCTTTCCGGATGAGCTCGCGGTTTACGACGACCCCTCTCAGAAGCACCTGCACCACGAGAGACCTCAGATCCGCCTCGATTTGTTTGTTGAACTTTTTGAACTTCAGGAGCATGAAGCCGCTGTGCGACACTGTGGTTCCGAGCATATGTTCGAAGCGTGTCCTCAGATCCTGATCGTTGA
This sequence comes from Desulfomonilaceae bacterium, assembly GCA_035319325.1. Classification (GTDB taxonomy): domain Bacteria; phylum Desulfobacterota; class Desulfomonilia; order Desulfomonilales; family Desulfomonilaceae; genus DATHCX01. Next base: position 28,789 of record DATHCX010000001.1, on the reverse strand, counting down.
GAGGAGGCGCGAGATTGGGGTCCGACCCGGCGAGTACGGCTGGGGATCCTTGTCTTGATTCCAAACCCCACTGCGAGTCCTGTTCAGGCTTTTCCCCCAGGCGTTCCCGCATGAACTCGAAGGAAGTGCCGATCCTTGCCAGAACCTCGTGAACCATTTGATCGTCCAGGTCGTACACCGGCCTCACCGATTTCAGCACATCATCGCGATATTTTCGTGTGGCCGCATCGTCCGGAACCGTAAATTCGACGGGTGAAATGACCGTAGTGTCCGAAACGTCTCCGACTGTGAAGCCGGGTGGATGAAAAAAAGGAGGTACAGTGATCAGAGCTGCCCCGAGGCAGGTGCAGAAGGTCACAGATATATAACACCATGCCGGCCGTGCCAGGATCTTCCCGGTCGCGGTGAAGACACGGCGCATGATGGTGCCGCCCTGTTTCCACCAGCGTCCGCTCCGTTCCACCAGCGAGATGTTCCCGAGAAACTCGTATGTGCCCAGAACCCCAGCCATGCGCTCGCGGCACCGGTTCCGGATTGCATTCGACCAAGCTCTTGCCGCAGTGTGAAGCCGGGCCATTCGTTCCTTCCTCCCATGGAATCCAGGGCCGACCGGCAGGCTTGTGGTGTTCGAACATCAAGCTCCGGCCAGCAGCAAAATAATCATATATGCAAACAATCAATACTCTCTTCGGGCTGAATCATGCCCGAGCAGCCGGTTCAGAGATTCACGTAAGGACCGCACCGGTCCGATTCGCCACGGTCCTCATCAGGCACAAGGAAACGCCTGCAGAAATCGCGGTCTTTTCGGGCAACCGCTTCCCGCACCGCAGCGAGTACTCCTCCTCCGGTTAGAAGGCTCTTATGTTCATTTTCTTGTATGCAGTTAATAAAATAGTGTGTGTAATAGTGGTCAGAACCGAGGTGTTCCGTCAGGTATTCAATTGCCTGCTTTTTCCATTCATAGATCGATTCGATTTCAATTTCTTCCGTGTGCAGGGCACTCTGGGCAGCCTCGATCAAATCGTTAATCATCCCCTTTGACATTGTTCCTCCTCCCAATGTCTCTGCTAAGGGGAAATTCACTTGAGCAGCACAACCCGATAGGAATTAGCAGCAGGAAAACACGGCGTAGTGTTGTGCTCGAACAGAAAGTCCCTGTCCCTTAGTATAACGCCCCAGGGCATGACTCTCGTAATTTCTTGCAAATACGGTGCCACTAGCGTTATTGCTTAAATATACAAAGGTAATCTCAATTCGACGCACGTTTGATCCACGTAAAAACGGTATATTTTTTTCGCACTCTTTACACGACTGGCACTTTTTTTCACGCTTCTGTGCCATTTGTCAACCGCAACAGAGATTCCCATGGCGCTCAATTACATCGATTGTCACGACAGATAAAATAACCTATACCATAATATATACTGTAGAACAATAGACAACGATGCGCTACACTAGACCTAATCAAATTTGCAAATATGCGTCGAAGTATTTGAAATCGAAGAAGAACTTCTTGTAAGCAGTTCCTCTCTCATCTCATGTGTTTGAAAACGCATGAGCATCAGACTACATCGCACTCCCGAAAACTCATGATCGCTGATGGCAAAGCAGCTACTCCTGCTTGATCGGAAACACCGTGTGAGCTATAGGGATTCTCGAATAATGTCGGTTTTGATTACGCGAAAGGATTGGAAGGTTGTCATTGCGAGAGCGAAGCCCGAAGCAATCTCCAACCGACCAGAATCGAGATTGCTTCGTCGCCCCGCTCCTCTCAATGACATGATACGCATTCGCCGCAAGATGTATGGGATTGCAGGGCTGGAGGCTCTCCTGAGCGAAGTGATGAGACGGCTCTGCGTAGTCCGCAGCGCAAGAGTGCCCCCAGCCTGTGCCCGGAATCGAGTTGCCCGTAAAAAAGCGAATCCGTATGAGTGGACCACCGGTATGCGGGCCAGAGCTGTGAGAAAATTCAACACAGTTTTCGAGAACCGGTATATGTTTTCGCCTTACGAAATCAAAGTCCCCCATGCGGTCAAATCCTGGGGTTCGGGCGGCCGGATTCAGGTTGGGCCCTGGAAGGTGTGATGCCGAAACTTTTGTTGATAACGGTCTCTTCGCCGGAAATTCGGAGAGTAAGACGGTCGCGGGTTCTGAACTTTCAGCAGATTACCATGCCGTATCTCGCCGCGAGGGTTCCTCCCGATTGGCAGACGATTCACATTGATGAAGCGGTGGAAGACATCGACTGGAATATCGACGTCGATGTGGTGGGGATAACGTTTCATACTCCAAGCGCATATCATGCTTACGAAATAGCGGCACGCTTCAGGTTGCGCAACATTTGCGTGGTCATAGGGGGCCCGCATGTCACCTTATTGCCTGCCGAGGCCGGTCAACACGCTGATGTGATCTTCGTCGGAGAAGCGGAAGGCTTGTGGGAAGAATTCTTAAGTGGTTTTGAAGCCGGGGCCTATCGTACGGAGTATCGGCAAGCGGATGAGGTGTCTCTGGACCATACTCCCATGGCTCACAAGGACCTGTTTCACAGGCGCGATTATACCAGCGGAGTACTGTTTGCAACCCGCGGATGTCCTCATCGGTGTGATTTCTGCACCATTGCCGTCATGTATCCTCATCGGCTGCGTAAGCGGCCTGTCGCTGAAGTTGCGGCAGAATACGCTTCGTTCGCCGGTCCTGTGATTATCTTCTGGGACGATAACCTTGCCGGGGATATGGAGTATGCGAAGGAGCTGTTTCGTGCCATCACGCCCTACCGGAAATGGTGGAGTAGTCAGGCAGGTATTCAAGCCGGTCGCGATGACGAATTTTTGGCCCTGGCTGCGCAGAGTGGATGTAAACAGCTATTCCTGGGATTGGAATCCATCTCGCAGCTAAGCATGGCAGACGTGAATAAGAACTGCAACCGGGTAGAGGACTACAGCGACAGTATTGCCCGTATCCACTCGCATGGAATTGCGGTGCAAGCGGGTGTTGTGTTCGGGTTTGACCATGACGGACCGGAGATATTCGGCGATACGGTGGATTTCTTGGAAGCTGCCGGCATCCAGAATGCGACGTTCAACATTCTGACGCCATTTCCGGGTACGCCCCTTTTTCGGAAGCTGGAGACTGAAGGGCGTATAGTAACACGTGACTGGAGTCAGTATAACGGTCGCGACAGGGTTGTCTACCAACCGAAGCACATGAGCCCCTCCGAACTCTTGGCCGGCTTTCGCTACGCCAACGAACGTTTTTATTCTCTCTCGAGTATAGCCAAGCGGCTCTCGCGATCACCGGTTCAGATCTTATGGACGTTGCCGCTGAATCTGGCATATAGCTATCGATGGTGGCGACTCGGCCTGAGGCATTCTCCTCGAGTCAACAGCATTGCCGGCGCATCCTCCTCCTGGACGCGGTAAGGCTCCTCCCCCCGTGCGAAATGATTTGCGAATTCAAGCTTTGATTTGTATATTCACTTTGTAGTCGGATGCACGACGGCCGACTAATCGATTTCGAGAGAAGTGGTTCTCCTGCAATGGCCGAACCGAGGAAGGAAGATCCGTGATCGCAAGAATCAAAACGAACAAAGGCAACATCTCGTTGAGACTCTTCGATGAGCTCACGCCAGTCACTGTAGCCAATTTTGTGAATCTTGCTCAAAAGGGATTCTACAATGGATTAAAATTCCACAGAGTGATCGAGAATTTTATGGTTCAGGGCGGTTGTCCGTTGGGATCGGGTACCGGAGGTCCGGGTTACAAATTTCAGGACGAGTTCGTCCCCGAACTGAAACACAGCAAACCGGGAATCCTGTCCATGGCAAACGCCGGGCCTCATACCAACGGCAGCCAATTTTTTATTACACACGTTCCCACACCCTGGCTCGACGGGAAGCATTCAGTGTTCGGAGAAGTATTGACCAGCGAGGATCAGGACGTGGTGAACCGCATTGAAAAGAATGATACGATCGAATCCATAGTGATAGAAGGGGACACAACCGAATTGTTCGCCAAAACACAAACTCACTTGGCTACCTGGAACAAAGTCTTGGATAATAAATAAGGCGACCGGGTAACATTCCGATTCCCGGAAATTGGACGATGATACGCCCTTGGCGTGATCGCTCGGGGGACGGCCACGATAACTGAAGGGGTATCCCGGATTTACGAATTTTCTTGCAAAGAGAACACATGTTCTCTATACTGATTGCATGAGCACAACAGAAAGACGAAAACACATTCTGGATTACATGAAGTCTTACCAAACCAGGGAAGGGTTTCCCCCGACCGTCCGGGAGATCTGCGAAGCTCTGGGACTAGCTTCACCGGGGAGCATGATCAAACACCTCCGGGTACTGGAAAGAGAAGGCCGGATCACCAGGTTATCAGGCAAAAAAAGAGCATGGAAACTGACCGGCGGGTACTCTCCTTTTTCTATACCGTTGATCGGTCGAATTGCAGCGGGCACCCCCATTCTGGCCGAGCAGAACAAGGAGGACGATCTGCCCGTGGACCCGCAGATGTTCGGGTCGCATGAGGCATTTGCGCTTCGGGTAAAAGGCGATTCAATGATCGCCGCGCAGATACGCGAGGGAGATCTGGCGATTATTCGGCCCCAAAACGAAGCGGAAAACGGAGAAATCGTCGCGGTCCAGGTGGAAGGTCTGGAAACGGAAGCAACGCTCAAAATCTTTCGACGGCGCAATGGCGATATCGAACTTCACCCTGCAAATCCGCTTCACAAGGTGCAATTGTTCAGTGACGCAGAACGGGCAAAAGTGAAAATTCTCGGTAAATTGGTTGGAGTAATCCGTCCCAAACCCTAATTCACCGCGGCAAGTGTCGTTCACGAATCAGGGAGGAACTTCTTGTAAGAAGTTCCTCCCCGAACCCCACCTCAAGAACTGTTAACACTGGCCGGAAGTTTCGGGAAAAGACATGGTGGAACCTTCTTTACACGAAGGAGGCTCCACCATTGCGATTATACAGGAAACACCTCTATGGATGACTTCGTGCATCTTGAAGTTCAAAGCGCATATTCGTTTCTGTGGGGAACGTTTACTCCGGAGGAACTGGTCCGGGAGGTAAAAAATCTCGGCCAGAAAGCAGTGGCTCTTACGGATTTCGGGCTTCACGGAGCGGTGCGATTTTACAAGGCGGCCGTGAGTTCGGGCATTCAGCCTATACTCGGTGCGAGAATTTCCATATGGGACGGATCTCTCATTACTCTCCTGGCGTCGGATTTGCCGGGGTACGCTCATCTTTGCCGGCTTCTGACCGTCGTGTATCGGGATGGAACGTTGCCGCAGGCGCTCCTCAGCAAGCAGGATCTTTCACACTGGTCCGAGGGCCTGATTTGCCTGGCAGGCGGAAGGGATTCCCTGATCCGGTCTTCCCTGGAAAAGAGTAGGATTGACGCAGCAAAATTCAGCCTTCTTGAACTTCGAAGTGTGCTGCACAACCCCGAGAGACTCTTCATCGTTCTCCAGAATCATGCGCAGAGGGATTCTCGGGCCGGGGAATGGGAAGTCGCGGAAAGAACCGTGCGCGTCGCCCGGGAATTGCGACTTCCCGTGGTTGCCACCAATATGGTGACTTTCTTAAGACCTGAAGATTATGCCATCCACAAAACTCTCATCGGAATCCAGCAACACCATCACCATAGAAAAATCCGTCCGCTCCCTCATGACCGGTTTTTTCTCGCGTCCGGCGAAGAGATGAAGAGAAGGGTTCCTTATTCGGAAGCTATTGAGAATACGAATTATATAGCATCGCTTTGTCGTTCGTTCTCTCTTCCCCTGGGAAAGCTTCACCCCCCCCTGTTTCAGCAGCCCGAAACCGCAGGCCGGAAACTCGCGGTGCTCGGGTTCAAGGAGCTTTCACGGCTCCACAGGCCGGTTCCCACGATTTACATCCAGCGGCTGGACCAGGAACTGGAGTCGATTAACAGGACAGGGCTGGCCGATTTTTTCCTCGTGGTGAGAGATGTAGTCAACTTTGCGGAACGCAAAGGGATTCGCCACAGTATCAGGGGGTCGGCAGCGGGCAGCCTCGCGGTGTACCTGCTCCTGGGAGGAGTGGATCCCGTAGCTCACAATCTGTTGTTCGAACGTTTCATCAACGAAGGCCGCGGCGATTTGCCCGATATAGACATAGATTTCGATTCGGATCGCCGGGACGAAGTGATCCATTATCTGATGAATCTTTTTCCCAAGCAGACGGCCATGGTCTCAACCATACATACCTTTCGGGTAAGGAGCGCGGTCCGTCTGGCTGCCAGATCTCTGGCATACCCTCTGGATGAAATCAGTCGCCTTGCCACGTGCCTGCCGTGGTCTTTGCGAGGTCGGGACCTCCACGAAGCCCTGGAAAATCTCCCCGAATTACGGAACTCACCGCTTCAAGCCGAAACCCGCCTGATTCGGGTTGCGGCGGGATTGACGGGCTTGCCTTTCCAAAGTTCCGTGCATCTGGGCGGAGTCATCATTGCGCCTCATGATATCAAGGATTGGACGCCTGTCGGGTTATCTCCAAAAGGTTTGCCCGTAGGCCACCTGGATAAAGACGACGTGGACATCCTGGGGCTCTTGAAACTGGATCTGCTCGGGCTTCGAATGCATACGGCGATTCGCAAGGCTCTGGAAATTATAAAAGAGAAGGGTATATCCCTGAATCTGGACCGAATGCCGCTCAACGATCGAAAAACATACGCCTTGCTCCGAAGCACCGAGAGCGTGGGGGTATTTCAGCTTGAATCACCCGGGCAGCGTAATCTTCTGGGGCGTCTTCAACCCCGGCGATTCGTGGACTTGATCGCGGAAATTTCGCTTTTCCGACCCGGTCCTGTTGAAGGAAACATGGTGGAGGCGTATGTCCGGAGACGGCACGGAGAAGATCCTGTGCGAATTCCCCATGAGGACCTCATGCCTGTTCTCGCCGAGACGTACGGAATTATCCTGTTTCAAGAACAGGTACTGCGTATAGCCCACGTTTTTGCCGGCCTTTCGTATGCCGAAGCGGACGCGTTCCGCCGCGCCATGACCAAAGACCGCAAATGCGGAAAAATGGATCTTCTCAAACGGCAATTCATCCGGGGCGCCCTGGCAAAGGGGCACAGCAGAATGCTGGTTGAGGACGTTTTTCGCAAGGTCGCTGCTTTTGCGTCATATGGTTTTTGCAAGGCCCACGCAGCTTCTTTCGCCCACATTACCTATCAGAGCGCGTATTTGAAGGTGCATCACCCGCAGGCCTTTTACCTGGGGCTTTTGAATGCCGGACAGGTGGGATCATATCCGCCGTCGCTCATCCTCAACGAGGCCAGGAGGCGGGGCATACCCGTATATCCTCCCCATGTGAACGCGAGCGACCAGGAATATACCGCAGACGGATCGGGAATTCGTGCGCCCCTATGGGTGGTGAACGGAGTGGGCCAGGCCATGGCCCGGAGAATTGTCGCAGATCGGCAAAGGAGAGGCCCGTTTCTCGGCAAGGAGGATTTTTTGGAGCGGCTTCCGCTTCCGGATAGGCTGGTGAACGTGCTCACCGCGGCCGGCGCTCTTGACGGCCTGGAATCCGGGTGGGGCCTGACTCAGGAGGTGTGCGGTGTCTGGAACTCCGCGTGAATCGGACGAATGTGCATCCAAAGCAAATCCGGGACAGGCCGGAAGTTCGTGGGAAAAAGTGCGTTTCCCCGATTCTTTCTCCGAAAGCGAACCCGCATCAAGCGTTTCCGCTCTGAAGGCTTACCAAGAGGCCGGGTCCATGAGCGTGTTTTGCCACGGCCACCCCCTTGCGCCTCTCAGACCGTATTTGTCGGCCCAGGGAATAGTGACGGCACGAGACCTGCGCCGCATCGTCTCAGGCAGCATCGTGCAGGTGTGCGGGATTCTGGTGATCGTTCACACTCCGCCCACCAAGTCCGGCAAGAGAGTTATCTTCATCACAATGGAGGACGAGACGGGCCTCATGGACGTGGTTGCATTTCCCAAGGCTCAGGTTGATTTTGCCGAGGCCATCTGGACCAGCGAAGTGCTGACCGTGGAAGGCAGGTTGCAACGTCAGGGCCGAAACGGATTGTCCATATCCATCATTATGGAAAGGCTCATTATGCCCTGGACCGGCAAACTATCGGATTTTCTGCCACGAGTAGTCTAAAATCAACGCGTGCACGCAAAGATGTGAAATCGGGGATAATGCTTACCGGAATCGAGTGAAGCCAAGGATCTGAAGCTCATTATATGGATTCGCTTTTTTACAGGTAACTCGATTCTGGGGGCAGGCTGGGGGCTCTCCTTCGCTGCGGACGACGCAGAGCCGTCTCATCACTTCGCTGAGGAGAGCCCCCAGCCCTGCAATCTCATAAATCTTATTGCGAATGCGTATTATATGGCACCAAGTACAGGTTTTCTTAAATCAGGTCGCACATTTTTGTCGGAGCAGATTGCTGCGGGCTCTGCCCTCGCAATGACAATCTTTCAATCCGCGTAATCAAAACCGACTTTACTTTTGAGAATCCCTATATACACGAGTAAACCTTGCTACGGACGGTATTTGTGAACCAACAGTGCCGGAAATTGTGGACCGTTGGCTTGCGGCTGCAGCCGAAGCCCTTTACCGTCGTCCAGACTTCCCGTACATCGTTAAGAATTTATACCAGACTGTTATGTATTGGGGTTGGGGAACCGTCCGTGCAAAAGAGGTTCCCCACATGTAGCGTGTGTGCAGCGATTCGTGCTAGACGGCAGCCAGCGCTCGGCCTTCATGGAAGGCTTTGAGGTTGACGTCCACCAGCTTCGGTTTCAGCGACTCCTTCAGAACGCTTTCCCACACATCGACGGGTATATCCAGGTACTTGGAAAGCACGCCCAGGAAGATCACGTTCACGACTCGGGGGTTTCCCACGTTCTTTGCAACCTCGTCCCCATTTACCACCACCGCGTCCGAAACTTTATCTTTTATCCTGGTCAAAATGTCGGCCGGATACTCCTGCTTACCCGTGAAGACCGCCGGAGGAAGGATCTTCTGATCGTTCACGATGACCTTCCCCTTTTCCGAAAGAAAGGGAAAATATCGAAGCGTCTCGATCTGCTCGAAAGAAAGGAGAACGTCCGCCTCTCCAACCTTAATAATCGGCGAATATACGGCTTTGCCGAACCGCACGTGACTGGACACGGAACCGCCCCGTTGAGCCATTCCGTGGATCTCGTTCTTTTTCACGTCGTATCCGTGCGCCGCAGCCACCCGGCCGAGCACGTCGCTTGCCAGAATGATGCCCTGGCCCCCGACACCGACGATGAGCACGTTGTAAACACGGTTATTCTCGGTCATAACGCCTCCTTTATGGTGTCAAATTTGCACACTTCCTGGCATGTGCGGCATCCAACACAAAGACTCTGATTAATTTTCGAATATCCCTTTCGCTTGTCCCCTTCGGCAGGTTCCTCTATTTTCACGAACTCCAGTGCCGGACAACCAGTGTTGATGCAGGATTTGCATCCCTTGCACGTATCTGCATCTATCGTCAAAGGCCTGTCGGGCAGAATCCGGCCTGTCTTCAGCAGAGCACACGGCGCACGGACGATCACCACGGACGGTTCCGGCGCCTGCAATTCTTCGTTAATCACCCGTTCCGTGTCTTTCACATTGTAAGGATTGACTATCCGTATTCGTTTGAAGCCGAAAGCCTCCGCCAATTTCTCGATATCCGCAGTTACGGTGGCATCTCCCCTGAGGGTTGCTCCCGTGCCCGGGTGAGGCTGAGCGCCGGTCATCGCCGTGGTCCTGTTGTCCATGATGACCACTGTGGTCGATCCTCCGTTATAGGCAAGCTCCAGTAAAGGAGTCATCCCGGAATGGAAGAATGTCGAATCCCCGATCACGGCAACTGCTTTGCCTCTAGCCAGCTCTCCCAGGGAGCGGTCAAGCCCCGAGGCTATCCCGATGCCGGCTCCCATGCACAGGCAGTTGTCCAGCATTCCCAAGGGCGGCAAGGCCCCCAAGGTGTAACAGCCAATGTCTCCGGCCACGTACACTTTGTTTTTCTTCAGAGCCGTGAACGTTGCCCGGTGAGGACAGCCCGGACACATATTGGGCGGCCTGAGAGGCAGTTCCATGTCGATTGCGCCGATGCTCTTGGATTTGGTGGAACCGGTCAGGATTTTCTCGACCTTTTCCGGCGAAAGTTCGCCGCACATTCCGGTGAGTTCCTTTCCCTCCACCTTGATGCCCATGAGGCGGACCGCTTCTTCGATAAATGGATCGAGTTCTTCGATAATTACGAGTCTTTTGACTCGAGAAGCAAAGTCTCGGATCAATTTTTCCGGAAGGGGCCAAACCATCCCGAGCTTCAAGAAGGATGCAGAGGGAAGAGCTTCACGAGCATATTGGAATGCGACTCCGGAAGCAATGATGCCGAGGCTCTCGTCGCCCATGATCACCCGGTTGAAGGGGAAGGTCTCTGCAAACGCCGCGACGTCCTTGAGGCGCTGTTCCACAACCGGATGCCGCCGTCTCGCCATGGCGGGGAGCATGACGAATTTCATCGGGTCTTTTTTTAGCCCGAGTTCTTTTGAACCGTGGACTCGCTCGTTGACTTCCACCAGCGACATTGAATGGGACACGCGAGTGCTGCTGCGCAAAATCACCGGGGTATCGAAATCTTCGCTGATCTGAAGGGCCGCGCCCACCATGTCTTTGGCTTCCTGGCTGTCGGAGGGTTCCAGGCAGGGGACTTTTCCGAATTTTGCGAAATTGCGCGTATCCTGCTCATTTTGTGACGAGTGCATTTCCGGATCGTCACAAACCACGATGACAAGACCTCCGTTTACCCCCGTATACGACAGCGTCATAAAAGGATCTGCGGCCACATTGAGGCCCACGTGCTTCATGGAAGCCATTGCCCGCGCGCCTCCGTACGCGGCTCCTGCGGCAACTTCCAGCGCGACCTTTTCATTTGGCGCCCAGCCCGCTTTTATTTCCGGGTATCTGGCGCCGACGTATTCCAAGATCTCCGTGCTGGGTGTTCCAGGGTAAGCTGAGGCTAAGCGGACACCATACTCATAGGCTCCGCGTGCAATGCCTTCGTTTCCTGACATTAGCTCTTTCACGGCTTCACCTTTCGTTTTCTCCGGCAGTACCGGCTCAGGATTAACCCGCGATCGGGTTATGCAACCGTTTGGTTTTCTCCGATGGACGATTCTTTTCACGTGGAATTCAGCAGTGGTTGGGACAGAACCGTATCGATTATCCTAAACCGGGTTGCGATGTCTGTCAAGAAATTCAGCAAAAGATAAAACCGGACGTATGAAGTGCTGCCTCATGGCTGGAGATAGACAGGTCAACCAGGCGTTTTTATCGGCAAATGTCATGAGAAAAGCAAGAGCCGCACGTTCAGTTCGCTGAACTTCTCCCAAGCAAGAAAATGCCGCCGCTGCCCGGATCGATCCTCACGCCGGTCAGGGTTAATGGCGATAAAACACGGCCCAATGCTCGCATGCACTTTCAATATTGATTTTCTTCTCTTAATATGCTAAATATACATCATATTTTTATCTAGTTATTTTGGGAAGCGCGAGAGTTTATCATGTGTCGTACTTCGTGTGTTCTACTGGGTATGGGGTTGGTGCTCATTTTATCGCTGAGTTCGCCGCTATTCGCCGCCGAATCCGGAAGCGCATCGCCTGCGCTGGCTGCCTCTCACACCGGTCCCGCTGTTGCTCCTCCGGATGCCGCGTACGAGCCACCGGGCTCCGAGGATGTTGACGAAGACGTTCCCGGTCCGGCCCTGGTATCGCCCAAGGAAATGAATACTCTGTTGAAATCGTCTGCCAGCCTGCAGACGATAGGGGCATTGTCCAAAGATTCCGCAAGTGCCGACAGCTATTTGGATATAGAAGTCAGCCATTCCCAGCATATTTTTAAACTGTATGCATATGGGCAGGGGGGCAAGCGGGATCTTTTGTATGAGTGCAGGGTAGGACTGGGTGCTCCGGAATTTCCGACACCGGTCGGCGTCTATTACGTTACACACATTTATGATGAAGACCCCTGGTGGATTCCGCCGAAGGACCGTGCATGGGCCGCAGGTGATTCGCCGAGCCGCAGGGTGTACGGCGGCACCATGGCGCCCCTGCTCAAGAAACGGCCGGTGAGGCAAAAGAAGCAGATTCAGCAGCCCGAACAGGAAGATTTGATCTCGTACGAGGTGCAATTGGACGATTACGGTTACAGGTTTCACGGGACCAACGCGCCTCGAAGCATAGGTCGGAACCAGTCTCATGGATGCGTGCGGATGCTGTCCGCTGATGCAAAAAAAGTGGCGACTCTCATCAAGAACCAGGTTGGGCTGGTGGAGCGCAAGGAGTCAGAAAACGGCACGTTCGTGGTGCTGAAATCGCCCGTGCGCTTGAACCTCGTCAAATAAGATCGAACGAATTTCGCGTCTGCCAACATGATTGCGCGTTTTAGTTTTGAGCCGTTTTCCGGCTTCGGAAGCGGCTCTTGCCATTTCGCGTGCAAAGAGGTCTCCAGGGGCCGGAAGCGATGTCCACGCCTCCAGAGCAGTGCTCGAAAGTTCTGTCGGATTCGTTCATGACTCTCGCCCACATTCGTACGATCCGATCATGTCATTGCGAGGGAAGGCTTATCAAGCCGACAATGCTTTCGAGGATTACTTTGACTCTCGAGATTGCTTCGTGGTTTCTCTCCTGGCAAAGACCGCGGTCAGGCACTTGCCCACCGTGACCGAACGATTACTTCGAAAAAAAGATTCTCTGGATTGCTGGCAAGGCGTGTATTATCTTCTCATCAGGAAACAAGAGGCCTGCGTGAATCAAGGATCATGAAATGGCTCCGGAAAAGATCAGGTTGACCACACTGTCCAAGACTTCCGGTTGAGCTGCCAAGATGGGTCCGGGAGACCTGGATGCAGCCTTGTGTGGCCTTGACATACCTGCTGATCCCAACGTGCTCGCAGGAGTACGGGGATCAGAGGACGCGGGTGTGTACAAACTGAATGACACGACCGCCATCGTCGTCACCATCGATTTCTTTACGCCTATAGTGGATGATCCGAGAATCTACGGCATGGCTGCCGCGGCAAATTCCTTGAGCGACGTCTATGCCATGGGGGGCCGGCCCGTCACTGCCCTGAATGTTGTCTCGTTTCCGACTAAGAAGCTGGGCGCAGATGTGTTGCGCAAAGTCCTGGAGGGTGGTCTGGAGATCATGAAAGCCGCGGGTGTGGCCCTGGTGGGAGGCCACAGCGTGGAAGACGACGAACCCAAATACGGGCTCTCCGTTACCGGTCTCGTCCATCCGGACCATATTATGACGAATGCGGGACTCAAACCGGGGGACCGCCTCATCTTGACAAAGGCCCTGGGAACAGGCGTCATCGCGACGGCGCTGAAGGCGGGGCTCGCGTCCCAGGCTGCGATCGACGCAATGGTGGACTCCATGTGCACCCTGAACAGGGCTGCTTCGGAATGCGCTGTGCGTCTCGGGGTCAAGGCCTGTACGGATGTTACCGGATTCGGTCTCGCAGGTCACCTGGTGGAAATGGCCCGAGCAGGCAAATGCAGGATGAGAATCCACGCCAAAACGGTGCCCGTTCTGGAAGGGGCGCTGGAAGCTGCTTCCGAAGGTCTTATCCCCGGCGGGGCATACTCCAACCGGAAATTTTTCGGCACGTGGATCAGTTTGGATGACACAGTACCCACTGCGACTGCGGATCTGATCTTCGATCCTCAGACTTCCGGAGGCCTGATTCTTGGTGTGCCGGCCGATCGTGCAGCAGAACTGCTGGACGTGCTTGCAAGGGAAGGCGTGGGACCGGTTGCGGAAATAGGCGAAGTGCTGGAGCCGCACTCCGACGGCCGCCTGGATATCGTCGATTGAATGACATGTGACTCGAACCTGCCGAATTCGCACAAGAAACTTCGGGGGCAACCTCCCAGGAGAAGGCTCTGATCTTGCTGCCCCGGAAGCACAGCCGCGTACCATCGAGGGCCGATCCTGCACGCGAAATTTCGTAATCTATTCCTCTGACATTCCCCAGTCTCGTTCGATAGCGTAATCGAGCAAGTGGTCCACAAGTTCCTCGGAAACTTCCGGTGGTTTCAAGCCCGGTACGGCCGCGTCTATGTTTGATCGATCGAAAAGCGGATTGTTGGAAAAGTGGAAGAGGATGGTCTGCATCTGGCGCCACACCATCCGTTCTATTCGATTGCGCGGCTGAGTGAAAGGCGCTCCGACGCCTGCGAAATGGAACCCGCCCACCCGGAATCGCTTGCAGATCAATTCCAGCGTCCACTGGTTGGTGGGGGGATCGGGGTGGGTCAGGTGAAAAATTTTCTTGTGATTCTGCGGTTTTTCTATGATTGCCACCGCAGCCTTTGCCACATAATCCACTGGAATGATGTTGATGGTGCCGGTGGGGTCCGCGGGAACATTGATCTGCAGATCAAGGCGGTTTATGCCTGAATCGTCACCCATGAGACGGTCCAGCAGGTGAACTGCCTGGAACAGAATGTACCATCCCGAAAATGACGTGCATCTGCCCGTCTCGGAGTGGCCGACGATAACCGACGGCCGCAATATGGTAGCGTCACCCATCCAGATCTGTTCCGCTTCCCATTTGCTTTCTTCGTATACATTGACGAAATCGCCTCTCGGATGATTCACTTCCGCCATCATCCGCCCCTGAATCAAGCCGCAAACATAGGCAGTGCTTATCAAGTGAACGTTGAGGGGTTTTCGTTCCACGAGTTTTCGGAGCGCCTTTGCGCTTCCGAGATTGGTTTTCAGGGGCTCTCCGTATTCATCCATGTGGAGCCTGGTGGAAGCGGCGCTGTGCAGAAGAGTGTCGACCTCTTCCAGACCTTCATATTCGCGGCACCAATGTTCCCATTGAGCGTCGACATCGAGTATTTCGCCCTTGAACCATTTCAGGCTGTCTGCGCTCCTGGGAAGTCCGAGGCTGCTGAGAAATCTGATAGTATCGAGTTTTCGCGATTCACTGCGGTAGAGCGACCATACGGAATGACCTTTGTCGAGAAGTTCGGCAAGCAGATATTCGCCTAAGAATCCGGTTCCTCCGGTGAGCAGTACCTTCATGGGTCGGTCCATGGTGCCTCCAACATCCTGTCTGGTGCAGGCGTCAACAGGCCTGGGATGGATTCCGCCCATTGCGCGGCACAATCGTGTAATATAAACGAATCACCGGTTGTATGCAAGGCAAAACGGGAATCCGCCGTATCCATTCGGTTACGGGTGGGAAAAGATCGTCATTGGGAGCGCAGCGAAGCAATCTAGCCCTTAAGTATCGAGATTGCTTCGTCGTTTCACTCCTCGCGATGACAGAGGATAAGCACTTCCCCCAAGTAACTCGATACTTATAATCGCCCATCGACATGCACTGTCGGCTGGGCGTATGTGAAGACGATGTGCGAGCCTGATGGATCGGTCCTCAAGTGAACCGTGCTGGAAACACGGGGAATTAGTTTTTTGTCCTGTATACATGAAGAGTTACGGACGCCGGGTTTTTTTTGGCTTCATACTTGAAGAGAATATGATATATTTAGAGTTTAATTTACAGGATTGATTGAAGGATTGGACATGCTCACTCATTTTGAAAGACCTCTAATTGCATTCGTATGGCGGCCGAAAGATATTGCGTCTTCTGTGGTGGAAACGGCGAGACGAACAGGAACCAGGATCGTATTCGATATCTGCGACGTGGATATGGAGTCGGCGGGCATGGCCCTGTTGCAAGCGGATGCCTCAGGAGACGCTGTGGATCTTAAGGTATCCCCCGGCGCTCTGGAAGACCCCAAATTCGCTGGTGTTCTTCAAGAATTGGGAGTAGACCGGATATGGGTTGAATTGCATCCGATGCTTCTTGAGGACCCGTCGAGGATCTTGCGCAAGATTGAAGAGTTATCAGAAATTTGTAAAGTGGTTCCCGTATTGGGGGACGTCGAACTCATCAGAACGGTTTTGGAGCATCATCCGCACATCGGGTGCATAGCCCTGAAGGGAAGTGAAGCCTCGGGATTTGTGAGTACGGAGACTACGTTCACTCTGTATGCCGCAGTTCGGGAAATGATCCGCCACCGCTCGCATCGCCCGGATCTGGCTATCTGGGGAGGAGTCGCGACCCCCGAAGCTGCTGCGGCTTTCCTTGCTACAGATTGCAAGGCTATCGTATTCGAAAGCGTGCACTGGCTTACGGACCTGGTTTCCTTTGACCCGGACGTGAGTAAACGGATAGAGAATCTTCGGCCGGACCACACGGACCTTGTAGGCTTGAACCTTGGCGTGCCGTGCCGCTTGTTCAACAAGGGAAATTCGAAAGCCGTCCGCGAACTGAAGGATTTCGCGGGATCGCTTTGCGGATCCGATATCACAGCGGAACAGCGTCAATCTTTCGCTGCCAGGATTCATTCCCATACGATTCCTGCTGCTGAGAGCACGTTCTCCCGAGAGGAACTCATACCTCTGGGGGTGGAAGCTGCATTTGCCAGATCGTTTGTTCGGCGTTTCGGGTTCGAGACTGAGCATGCCATCGCAGGATTCGTGGACGAGCTGGAAAGCTGCCTGGCGGATTCGAACAACAGGGTGGCAGCGTTTGTGAACAGCGCAGCAGCACGTCGCATGGGTACCACGTATCCATTCATTCAAGGAGCGATGTCGTGGATTACGGACAGCCCTGAATTCGCACGGCGGGTCGCTGATGCCGGCGGTTTGCCGACCATCGCGCTCGGTCTCATGGACGGCGATACCCTGAAAGAAAAGCTCGGGCGGCTCCCCGAAGTGATGGGTGAGAGGCCGTATGCAGTCAATGTCATCACCCTCGCGGAAAATCCTCATCGATCGACCCAATTGGCATGGATTAGAGAGACGAGACCTCGTTTCGCAGTGATCGCTGCGGGGGAGCCTTCCCATGCTGCGGAACTGATGGAGCACGGCATTGAGGCCATGTACATCGCTCCGACCGACGAGCTTTTGAAGATGGCCCTGGCCGCAGGCGTGCAGTACGTGATCTGCGAAGGTCACGAAGCGGGCGGCCATGTCGGCCAGCACAGCACGCTGACCTTGGCTCAGATGGTCTTGGACAAGAAACACAGCGATCCGGAACTGTTCAGCGGGCGCACCATTATCCTTGCCGGAGGCGTTTGCAGCAGAGAGACCGCGTTCATGGCAGCCATGCTCGGTGCGGATGCGATCCAGATGGGTACGGTGTATCTGGCCACGACTGATATCGTTGAGTCCGGTGCCTTGACCGACCTGTACCGGAAGATGATCATAGATGCCGAACCCGGTTCTACAGTGGTGACCGGAGAGGGAACCGGACTCAGGGTGAGATCCCTCAAAACGCCCAAGATAGCGGCAGTCTGTTCTCTCGAACGGGATTTTGCCTCAGGGACCGAGGACGAATCTTCATTCCGTCACAAAATCGAAGGGTTGAGCGCAGGGAGCCTGTTCATTGCCGCCAGGGGGTTGGATAGACCCGGCGGTTCCGCCCTCCAGGAGAGCGACTGCATAGAGCAGGGTCAGTTCATGAGCGGTGCGTGTGCGGGCACTGTGCAATCGGTTCGCACCATTGCGGAGCTCCACTGGGAACTGGCGGAAGCTCCGCTGGAAGAGCGTCTGCCCGTGACGGATCCTCTGCGGGATGTGCAAGCCCGGCCCGCGGGCGTCGAGATCAGCGAGGTTGCGGCCTGGCGAGGCGGTTCGGTGGAGCGGCGCCCTGCATCCCACGTCCCGCAATACGAGCGTATCGCGATCACGGGAATGAGCATTGTGAATGCCCTCGGGAATAGCCCCGAAGAGGTTTGGGCCGCAAGCGTGGGAATGAAGAGCGGAATTGTGCCGGTTCCGGCTTCCAAATGGAACCATGAACTTTTCTACCATCCAAGGCCTCGTATGCCCGAGAAGACCTACTGCAAAGTGGGAGCATTCCAGAATATAGAGGTGAATCGCAAGGAGATCGGAGTTCCGCCGCAAGATTTTCGCACCATGACGGATTCGACGAAAATCACCATGTGGCTGGCGGGAATCGCAGTGGAGCAATCCGGCATCCTGCATTCCGATATTCAGCGAGAGCGCATAGCGGTGCTTATTTCCCAGAATTCTGGTGAGGCTGCGGCAACGCTCCAGGATGTCATTATTCGGGGGTCTCTGACCAACATCGTGTCTGCAGTGAAACGGGTGCTTGCGCTCACCCCGGAACTGGAGCACGCGGTAGAAGAGGAGGTCAAGGCCGGCAGAATAGCTATAGACGACACGACGCTTCTGGGAAGACTCAACTGTTCTGCAGGCGGATTCATTTGCAACCGGTACGGATTCATGGGGCCGAGCTTCTCGGTGTCCGCAGCGTGTGCAACTGCTCTGGTAGCCCTGTACAGCGCGATTCAAATGATACGGAACGGTATCATAGACGCGGCCGTCGTCGGGGGTGCGGAGGAGTTCCTCACCCCGATGCATTTTCTCGAGTTTTCCGCTCTGGGTGCTCTTGCGGGCCTGTCCGGCGTAGACCGGGCGGCCAATGAAGCGAGCCGGCCTTTTGACGAGGATCGGGATGGAATGGTCCTCGGTGAAGGCGGCGGAATGATCGTCATTGAACGGGAGTCTCTGGCCCGCCGCAGGGGAGCAAAGCCATTTGCGTACATTACCTCCATGGGCGCGAGCAACAATCACATGGGTATGGTGGAATCCTCGAGGATAACCCAGGAGATTGCAATCCGTTCGTCGTTCAAGGACCTCCCGTACGGCCCGGACAAGGTCCACCTGGTGGAGTGTCATGCAACCAGCACGAGGCAGGGCGACGTGGAGGAAGTACAAGCGCTCAAATCCTTTTTCAACTCGAACGGCCGGACCGTACTGACATCGTTCAAATCTCAAATCGGGCATACCCTTGGGGCTTCAGGAATAAACAGCCTCATCAGAGGGGTAATGGCGATGAATGCGGGGGTTTTTTCTCCTACGCTCAATTGCAGAAAACCGGACCCGGAGATCGGGATCGAAGGCTCAGGATTCGGGATACTCACAGAGCCTGCGGACTGGAAATTACGAAACGGGGATCCCCGTCGTTTCGAGGTCAACGCCTTCGGCTTCGGAGGCTCCAATTATGTGGTGCAACTGGAAGAGGCTATGGAATCACAGGACATGGTACTGGTGTCTCCCGGGCAAGACTCTGTGGAAACACCTTCGCAAACGGTTGAATTCCCGAACGGCGTTCTATTCTTCAGGACTGAAATCGGCGGGAAACCTCACAGGATGTCGGTAGTGGCGGAAAACGAACAGGAAGCCATGGCCGCTGTGGCACATACGGAGTCGATGGTCAACGGAGGTCCTATCCCGGTCAAACGGATGAAGGCACTGGCGAGACAAGGGATTTTCGTGGGTCCCGAAGGACCGGCGCCCAAGCTGGCGTTCGTTTTTCCCGGGCAGGGCTCGCACTACGCGGGAATGGGACATGAGCTGTATCAGACGTTTCCGGTAATCAGAGAGTGGATGGACCGCGCAGCAGCCGTAGCCGAATTCGATCTGCTGCACCTGCTCTTCCATGACCGGGAGGAAGATCTCCAGAAAACTCGCTGGCAGCAGCCCGCGTTGTTCACCATGGAATACGCGATGGTTCAGTATCTGTGGTCGCTGGGCATACGACCGACTGCTCTTGCCGGCCACAGTCTGGGAGAATTGACGGCACTGTGTCTTGCCGGCGTGTACTCCTTCGAGGACGGGTTCCGCATCGTCAACATGAGAGCCATTTGCATGGACAAGGCCTGCGACATGAATGTCGATCCGGGCGTCATGATGGCCGTGGATGCTCCCATGGACGTTCTCCGGGAGATGATGGAGTCCAGGGACCAGGTGTACATTACCAATCTGAACTCTCCCAATCAGATAGTTATCGGAGGAAACACGGAACAGGTCAAAACCATGGGGGCAGAGCTGAAGGAGATGGGCTTCAGAAACAAGCTTCTCAGGGTGAGCATGGCATTTCATTCCCCCATCATGAACTGCATACATGACGAACTTGAGGAATTCATCGCTGGCATAGAATTTCACGCTCCAAAAATTCCGGTCGTTTCGAACACCACGATGAAGCCGTTTCCCGATGACACCGCGGAGATCAAGAAAATAGTCATGGCGCATCTGGAGTCGCCGGTTCATTGGATGCACAACGTGCGTACCCTGTGGAACGACTTCGGCGTGCGGCTGTTCGTGGAAGTCGGTCCCCGAGAAGTTCTCGGGAACCTCATCATGGACAGTATCGATCAAGCGGACTGCATACAGACGTGTTTGCCGTCCGCGGAGGCAATGATCTACAGGACGGCGATAGCCCAACTGTATGCACGGGGGAACATCCCGGTCAGACAGCAGCCGAGACTGGTGTCCTTTCCCAAGGCCGCAAAACTGGCTGATGCCCCGGTGCCCGTAGCAGCCGGTGCGAGTCGTGTGCCCGTAGCCCTCCAATCTCCCGGGAGTCTGGAGGGTATTGTCCAGAAAGAAATCAACGCATTTGTTATGGAGAGCTTCGGGAGGTTTGTGAAACCTTCTCTGTTGGCCAGGATCAGAAACGAGTTCGATCCGCTTTTTTCTCAAGACCATCTGAATGCTCTTTTGAGCCGTATGTTTCCCGGGATAAACACGGGAGAGGTCCTTGCCCAGAACGTTTCTGCAGATCTTTTTACTGCTGCGCCGGCCCCGGACCACCTGCAAGTAAGCGTTGCCGCTCCTTCCGTTCAGACCCAGGCCGCGGCTCAACCGAAGTCGGACCGCTGCGAGCCTGAAACTCAGGATGTCACTGAAACAGTGATCCGGATCATCATGGAAGCAACGGGATACGAACGGGATGAAATAGAACCGGATATGGATTTGCGGGAAGACCTATCCATACGTTCCAGCAGGCTTCCGGTCATCATGGATTCCGTAGAGGGCCATTTCGGTATCAAGATCGAACTTGAAGAGTTCATGGATGTACGAACCATCAGGGACATTGCCGAACGCATTTCAGTCATCGTTTCCCGGGACAAATCGAAAAAGACGGCGCAAAAATCTGCGACTCCCGCTGTGGTTCCCCGGGAACAACCTGCACCGGAACCCGCGGAGGACGCGCCCGAAATAAAAAGGATCGTTTTTAGGGAGTCTGCCCTGGGAAGCGCACCTATCCAGCCCGTGGAGCTTACGCCACTGGATTCGGTGGCGGTGTTCTCCGCGTCGGGCGGAACCGGCCTCCGCAAGCGCGTAGGAGACGTGCTCCGGAGAGACTACGGGGCATTCGCTATTCCTCTGGATTTCATGGAAAACGCACCTGGCAGGGAAGAACCGGGTTTCGATTTTCGCGCTGACGGCGGCCCCGAAATGGCGTGCGACAGGATAGCCGGGGTTGACTCTCTGGCGGGGCTGGTATTCCTTATCGACGACGTGCTGGATTCCAGGCTGCAGAATGTGGGGGACCTGTCCCGAGTGCTCAAGGGATTTTTCCTGGTGCTCAAGACGTTTCTGGATTCTCCCGCGAAGAAATTCGTGATCCTGCTTCACAAATCGGAAGCGTCAGGAGGATTCGGGCGGTTGCTCGCGGAAGGTCTGCTGGGCATGTTTCTCAGTGCAGCCCAGGAATTTTCCAGCGTGCAATTCCGTTCGGTGAGACTGGACGAGGCATCGGACCTTCGGGATGCAATCCGTGGGGCACTGGACAGGAGCCGGAAAACTGTCGAGATCATATACCACGGCGATCAGGTGCACTCGATGGAAGGCGTCTTGTCTCCGTCCGAATTCATGGAGTCTCAGAGACTGCAACTCGGCCTTGAAGACGTCGTCGTTTTTTCAGGCGGATGCTCGGGAATCACGCCGTTTCTCGCCCGCAGTCTCGTTCCGTTCGGTTGCAAACTGGTGTTTCTCGGCAGAACGGTTCTCGACCCCGGAATCGACTTTCGCCAATTGATCGCCAGGGGTGGCGACGAAAGGGAAGCGGTGGAGAAACTGCTTTCCACTGCGGGAGCGCCCCTGTCTGCCGCAGAGCGGAATCACAAAATTTCCGAAACCCTCAAGGGCGTGGAAATAGCCAGGACCATACAGAACCTCCGTGCCTCCGGTATTGACGCGGTCTATTTCAGTTCCGACGTGAATGACTCGCGGCGCGTGGATGCAGTGTTCCAGGAAATCGTGAAACGATTCGGGAAAGTGAGCGGCATCGTCCATGCCGCGGGAATCTTGAGAGACAGCTTCATCAAGCAGATGAGCGGTGAGGACTTTTCCCGTGTTGTGGACACCAAGCTTCTGGGGGCCTGGAATCTGTTCAAGGCTGCCAAGCGCTCGGAACTGAAATTCTTCACGTGCCTGTCTTCTGTGGCCTCGATCCAAGGGAATCCCGGACAATCCAATTATTCCGCGGGCAATAGAATAATGGCCGCGCTCATGACTCTTCTGCATGAACAGAACGATTCGGTGCTTTTCAAAGCCCTGATGCTCCCGCCCATCGAGGGGGCAGGAATGGCCGAGGACCCGGAAATCAAGACCTTGATGAAGCGCATGAATGCAGCCTATATCCATGCCGACGAACTGGCGGCGCTTTTTTGCCGGGAACTCTTCGTTGCTCCTGCCAAGGACGTGTGGGTATTGTTCATGAGGACCTTACCGGATGTGAGCACCGTCAACCTCGCTGCGTCGTACTCCGAGCCACAGGAGGAAGGAATCAATACCGCGGCCGTCCGGTTCGACCGGGAAGCGCTGCCCATGATAGATTCCGTTCACTCTATGGGTCTCGGAAAAGGGGAAATTGTTGCGGGCCGAGCCTTCAGTCTCCACCGGGACTTGTGGATCAGCGACCATAAGCCTTTCAAATTCCTCAAGCATCCCCTGGTTTCGGCAATCATGGCCGTGGAAACGTTCATGGAAACGTGCCGCATGCTGTACCCCCATCTTGCAATCCGTTCGATAACGAACGCCGAGTTTCTGGATATCCTGGAATGCCCCACGGGCGTTGAACGGCGTTCCGAGATATCCTGTCGCAGGGTTCAGGATGCGGGTCGCCACGTTGTGTGCGAGGTGACACTGTCAACCAGGGAGATTTCCCCTTCCGGCCGCGTGATGGAACGCATGAATGACAACTATCGCGCTCTGGTGATTCTGGGACAGAAGAACAAGACCATTCCGCTGGAAATGCCCGGATTTCCGGTCACCCTTGAAGAGCTGGACAGCAGGCCAATGGATCACGCTGAAGTCCTCGAATGGTACACGAACCGAACGGATCTTCTCGGAAGGTATCGAGTCCTGGAAAAGCTGGACGGAACGTCACCGGGCGCGGTGCGGGGATTTGTTACCTATCGTCACAGTGTGGATTTCGCGGACAAGAACAACGCCCGGTACGAATACAGCCCGTATCTGTTGGAAGCGCTCATGCAGGTCGTAAATTTCTATATCGCCATGAGAGACCCCCACCAGCAAAGGTCAATGATTCCGTTCAAAATAGGCGAAATGTCATTTTCGCGGAAATGTGCTGATGGTGAAAGAATTCTTCTGGAAGCTCGCATGAGACAGCAGAATGATGAAGGCATCACCTGGGACGCTCGCGGTGTGGACGCCGAAGGAAATGTGGTGATGCTCGCGAAAGATATCATGATGAGATGGTTTTCCAAATGATTTCGGTCCGGAAAGACTTATTACCGGTTTTCTCGAATCAGGTCCCACATTTTTGTCGGAGCAGATTGCTTCGCTTCACTCGCAATGACACTGCTCGGCCCTGTCATTGCGAGCGCAGCGATGAAGCAATCTCTCTTGGTCATGAAATCCCGCACCGAACTTACGAGAAGCAATATTTAGCCCCTGTCGCGGGCCGCGCACCCGATGAACCGGAGCTTGCGTCAGCCTTCGTGGGACTGCACCGTGTGACCTACGGCGCTCTAGAGAGGCAAAGTCCGGAGACGACCCATGACCGGCACCAGCTGAAGCGGCTGCTTGCAGGAAGCCTTTGGAAGCATAGTCATTCGCTGCCGGGCTCCGGGACAACGATAAACGAGCCAGAGTCGATCGAGCTCTCTCGAGACCGATTGGGTAAGCTGCATCTCATGATTGCCGGGCGAGAAGAAGGTAGTATCTCGTTCAGCCATGTTCCGGGGATAACCTGGGCAGCACTGTGCCTCGACGCTCGGATCGGAATTGACGTGACCCAGTTTCATGAATTTCTGGAGCCATACCCGTTTCATCGCGCTTTTTGCGAAGAAGAAGCTGCTTGTTCCATCGCAGCCGGCGCAGGTCCGATCAGTACGTCCGCAGCATTGATCTGGTCGGCGAAGGAGGCTGCCGTGAAGGCCGTGGGCAGCGGATTCCACCTGCTGGATCCTCTGCATGTGAAAATCCGGGTCACGTCCTTTGAACAGGGACAGGCATATTCCGAAGCGCATGTTGAAAGAAGCCCGGAGCAGTATAGTTCTTGCGAACCGTGCGGCCTGACGGTTCGTTCCTTCCGAAGGGGAGAAGGCTGGGTTTCAATTGCGGCTCTTCACTCCGGTGCTCCAGGAATTGAGAGATCGGCTGTGGTTAATTATTCACAGGGGCAAGACCAGAAGGAGGTATGAATTGCGTGTTCTTCTGATTAACAGCAACAGGAAAGGAGATCTCCTGGCCGCACCGCCCCTCGGTTTGTGCTATGTGGCTGGTGCTGCCGAAGCTGCAGGACACGAGGTCAGGATTCTCGACCTGTGTTTTGCTCCCAATAATTTGAAAAAGTTTCTGATAAAAGACATTCGCTCTTTTCATCCGGATGTGATCGGCTTGTCCATCCGGAACATCGACAACGTGAACATGCTCCATCCGGTGTCCTACATTCCTGAACTCGTGAAAATTACCGAGTACATCAAGGCCATCACTTCCGTGCCCCTGGTGATCGGCGGTTCAGGAGCCAGTTTGATGCCTGAGAACATACTCAGGTTATTGAAGGCGGACTTTATCGTTGTTGCGGACGGCGAAGACAGCTTCGTTCAACTGCTTGACAGAATCCGTGCGGGAGAATCGGCTCGGGGAATCCCCGGCGTGGGAATGATCGTTCAGGATACCTTCCTCCTCACCAGGCCGAGATTGCCGGAATTCAACAGCGGGACGCCGGACCTCGGGCGATGGATAGACACCGGCCCTTATCTCAAAATTGGAAGCAGCTACAATATTCAGACCAAACGTGGCTGCAAACAGCATTGTGTGTATTGCACATACAACCAATCCCTGGAGGGCAACAAGCTACGCCTCAGGTCGCCCGTCGAAGTGGTGGACGAGGTGGAAGAGGCGCTCTTCAAATATCGGCCGAAAAGCTTTGAGTTCGTGGACTCCGTGTTCAACGATCCGCTGGAGCACTCAGTCGCGATTCTGGAAGAAATCGTCCGAAGGCCTTGGAAAGCTGATTTTACCGCAATGGGCGTCCATCCCAAAAACCTGGACACGTCTTATTTGGATTTGATGTGGAGGGCAGGATTCAGATCTTTCATGATTACCCCTGAATCCGCTTCGGCGAGTATGCTGAGAAACTATAGGAAGGGTTTCACCCCGGATGAGGTTATTCTGGCGGCGGAAGCAATAAACCGGACGGCGTTTGCTGCCTGGTGGTTCTTCATGATGGGCGGTCCCGGAGAGACCAACGAGACGCTCCAGGAGTCGCTGGATTTCGCGCTGAACTACCTGCAGAAGCGGGATCGTCCGGTCACCCATGTGGCGCATTTTTTCATGGGCGTACGGGTGTATCCCGGCACACAGTTGTGGGATATCGCTGTGAAAGAAGGTTTTGTCCCGCCAGTGGCAGACCCGCTGGAAACCTTATGGTATCTGTCCGAAGAGCTGGATCTTGACCGGGCGGTGGATCAGATGACGAAAGCGGCATCAGAGTGCCCGGAGATATATCTCGGATTTGATGAAAGAGTTCTCGTGTTTTCAAGGATCGCTGCTGCGGTGTTCTCGCTATTCAAGATGCCTCGACCGTACTGGCGGTATTTTCGCGCCGCCAATCAGTGGGGTTTGCATACGGGCATTCGTTTTATGTTCCGGCCTACGGACATTACGAAAATGATGAAGGCAGCCCTCAAACGGCAAGGATACATCGGCAGACTCATTCAACCCTTGACGTAATCGGACAACGAAACGTTTTCACAATGAACGTTTTCACGGTAACGCACTTGTTTCCAGGGGGAACGCTGGGGATCAACAGGAGCCGGGTTCTCCGGAAGCTTGAGAAATTTCTTGCCTTTTGCTATTTCGGTTGCTATAAGAACCGGGACAACCATTTCTTTGTTTATTGCAATGTGGGAGGGTGTAATGACTCTGACGAAAGCTGATATAGCGAAAAAAATCGCTGATGACTGCGGTTTTATGAAGGGAGAAGCGACCGAGATTGTCGAAAAGCTTCTGGACATCATAAAGAATAAACTAATAGCCGGTGAAGACGTCATGATTTCCGGTTTCGGAAAGTGGACAGTGAAGTCCAAGCACTCCAGACGCGGGCGTAACCCGCAAACAGGCGAGGAACTGATTCTTGATGCTCGCAGGGTAGTGACCTGGAAGTATTCGCCTGTCTTGAAAAAAGCGGTCAATTCTTCCCT
Source organism: Desulfomonilaceae bacterium (assembly GCA_035319325.1). Classification (GTDB taxonomy): domain Bacteria; phylum Desulfobacterota; class Desulfomonilia; order Desulfomonilales; family Desulfomonilaceae; genus DATHCX01. Next base: position 2,202 of record DATHCX010000001.1, on the reverse strand, counting down.
GCCATGAAAACTCTTCGGGGATATTCTCTGCTAGAAAAAGTTGCGTGATTCCGCGAGCGCTTGTGACGGGCGCTCGACCGCACATGCTGTGCGTGAATGATCGTGGAAATGAGCTACAGCTTCTGGTTGGCCTGCACTGTTTTGGTAGTAATTTTTGGAAAAGCTCCAGTTATTACCGACGAGAGTCAGCACTATGTCGGATGCCGCACAGGGAACTCGCGGAAAAATACCTCTAAGCCGATTTCTTGACGATTTCAAGTCGAGCCGCCTGACGGATCAAGAACTGAGGGTAAAGTACGCGTTGTCGGCCAGGAGCTTCGTAAATCTTATCAAGGCGCTGCTGGCAAAGAACATCATCACGCAAGACGATCTGGCAAGGCGCAAAGCCCAAACCGTGCAAAGGGACCTGGCCAAGGAATCCCAGTTTCTTTCCGGCCTCTTCATCTGTCCGAACTGTAGTCATCCGCATCCGGACCGTTTTGTCCAGTGCCCTGCCTGCGGATTCAAGGTTGAGGCAATCGCACCGTCGAAACGGTCCCGAGATCCCCTCAGCACCACGGGCAATCATTTCTACGTTGACGATGATGACGAAGCGGAGGAAACGGTCGCGGCGACTCCAGCCCATCTGGAAGAGATGCCGGCGAATACGGAACAAGAAGATACGAAAAGCGAAAAACCATCATCCATGGACCAGATTCGCTCTTTTCTCTCTCGGCTCAAAAAGAAATAGCGTGCCCGCAATGCTCACAGGCTCATTCAATTCCATTGCTCCGGACCATCCTTGAGTCATGTCCCAATTGCCGCAATCCGACGCGGGCGGATTCAGGGAAGTCTTGTCCATAGCGGTCCCCTTGGTTCTCTCCACAGCCTCTCTCACCCTCATGTTATTCGTGGATCGGATGTTTCTGTCCTGGTACAGTCAGGCTGCCGTTGCAGCGTCAACACCGGGCGGAATAACCTATTTCGCCATCTGCTCCCCGTTTCTGGGGACTGCACAGTACGTAAACACACTTGTAGCCCAGCATCACGGATCGGGAAACAAGCCTGCCTGCGGCCGTGCCGTGTGGCAGGGCGTCTGGTTCTCCGTCTTGTGCGCCCCTCTGATGCTCGAGTCCATCCAACTGGGGAACGCCGTTTTTGCCTGGAGCGGTCACGGGCACCATGTCAGTGAACTGGAGAAGGAATTTTTCTCGATCCTGATGTTGGGCGGCGTCTTTCTCCCCCTGAACGCGAGCTTGTCGTCTTTCTTTTCGGGGAGAGGCAAAACCATGGTGGTCATGTGGGGAAACCTGGCGGGGAACGCCGCCAATGCGCTATTGGATTATTGTCTTATTTTCGGGAACTTCGGCTGTCCCGAAATGGGAATACGCGGGGCGGGGGTAGCCACCGCGGTGACCGGGGTGATCCCGGCGATATACTGGGGGGTCCTTTTTCTGTCCAAGCGGTACCAGGTGTCCTACAGGACGCGTGAAGGATACGCATTCGACAAGAAATTGTTTTTTCTTCTGATTCGATACGGCGTGCCGGCCGGCTTGCAATTTTTCCTCGACATATCCGCGTTCACCGTATTCGTGTTCCTGGTGGGGCGATTGGGCGAAGTCGATCTCGCCGCGACGAATATCGTCTTGAGCATCGAGATGTTGTCCTTCCTGCCCATGGTGGGCATGTCCACGGCAACAGCGACCCTGGTGGGAGAATACCTTGGCAGGAATCGTACCGCGGACGCGGAAAGGAGCGTGCATTCCGCCTTGAAATTGGCTTTGGGCTACACAGCGGTGCTGGCCGCTTTGTACATGTTTTTTCCCGACAGTTTCCTGGACGTGTTCAAATCCCGGGAACACCCGGACATGGCATTCGGTCCGGTGGCGGATAGAGGGGCGGTGCTCTTGCGTTTCGTAGCTGTGTACACCGTTTTCGATACGATGTTCATCATTTATTCCGGGGCTCTCAAGGGAGCCGGTGACACGCGTTTCGCCATGTGGGCGCAGATTTTCACTGCCTGGGTCATTTTTGTGCCTCCGGTTTACTTCATAGTGGAATACTGGCACACAGGATTATTTGCAGCCTGGGCATGGCTCACGCTGTATGCCATCTTGTTGGGCATCGTTTTCCGGGCGCGCTTCCGATCGGGGCACTGGAAGGCTCTTCGGTTGGTGGAGTAAAACCAATGCGCTTTCAAATACGTGAAATCGGGGAGGAACT